>NZ_JACADT010000542.1:0-3847 GCF_013421635.1 Streptomyces sp. UH6
CATGTACGGCCCGCGGCGCGGCCGGTCCCGGCCGTGCGGCGACGCCCGTCGCGGGGGCGCCCTGTGGGCCGGGCCACAGTCACCCGTACATAGCGGGACGGCGGAGGCGCGATAGCCTGACGCCCGGATCTCTTGACGCCAAGAGATCGATCATTTGTCTCGTTGATCGATCACCATGGCGGGCAGCCGGACCGACCGTCCGGGTGCCGCCTCACGACAGGCGCCGGGGATCCCCGCACCCCGGGGCGGACCGCCCCACCGCCTGCTGTCATACGGAGAACGCCATGACCCGCACTCCCGTGAACGTCACCGTCACCGGCGCGGCCGGCCAGATCGGTTACGCCCTGCTCTTCCGCATCGCCTCCGGTCAGCTGCTCGGCGCGGACGTGCCGGTCAAGCTGCGCCTGCTGGAGATCACCCCCGCGCTCAAGGCCGCCGAGGGCACCGCCATGGAGCTCGACGACTGCGCCTTCCCGCTGCTCCAGGGCATCGAGATCACCGACGACCCGAACGTCGCCTTCGACGGCTCCAACGTCGCCCTCCTGGTCGGCGCCCGCCCGCGCACCAAGGGCATGGAGCGCGGTGACCTCCTCGAGGCCAACGGCGGCATCTTCAAGCCGCAGGGCAAGGCCATCAACGACAACGCCGCGGACGACATCCGCGTCCTGGTGGTCGGCAACCCGGCCAACACCAACGCCCTGATCGCCCAGGCCTCCGCCCCGGACGTCCCGGCCGAGCGCTTCACCGCGATGACCCGCCTCGACCACAACCGCGCGCTGACCCAGCTCGCGAAGAAGACGGGCACCTCGGTCTCCGACATCAAGCGCCTGACCATCTGGGGCAACCACTCCGCCACCCAGTACTCGGACATCCACCACGCCACCATCGGCGGCAAGAGCGCCGTCGAGGTCGTCAACGACGAGAAGTGGCTGACCGAGGAGTTCATCCCGACCGTCGCCAAGCGCGGCGCCGCGATCATCGAGGCCCGTGGCGCGTCCTCCGCCGCGTCCGCCGCCAACGCCGCCATCGACCACATCCACACCTGGGTCAACGGCACCGAGGAGGGCAACTGGACCTCCATGGCCATCCCGTCGGACGGCTCCTACGGCGTCCCGGAGGGCCTCATCTCCTCCTTCCCGGTCACCTGCAAGGACGGCAAGTACGAGATCGTCCAGGGCCTGGACATCAACGAGTTCTCCCGCACCCGGATCGACGCCTCGGTGGCCGAGCTGGCCGAGGAGCGCGACGCCGTGCGTGCGCTGGGCCTCATCTGAGCCTGACGGCACCGCTCGTCCCGACCGCCCCGGCGGCCCTTTCACGGGCCTCCGGGGCGGTCGTGCGTCCGGTGACCGTTCGTGATCGTCCCGATGCGGATCCCGGTTGCACCAGCCTCTCCCGTCGCCTAGATTTCTCGATTCAACTGCCGTAATCCGTACTGCCGTTCGCCGCAAACGCAGAGCGTGGCAGGCGTGTTCGCACACCGGGGGATCCGCTTGACCGTCCCGTCAGTCCCGCAGCAGCCCACCGGGCCCGACCACCCGCAGCCGCCGCCCGAGCCGGCGGCTCCGACAGCCGCGTCACCGACCGCGGCTCCGACGACCGCGTCTCCGACGACCGTGACGCCGGCCGGCGCGACACCCACGGCCGTGGGGCCGACGGTCGTGGCGCCCCACGCCAGTGAGGCGGGCCGGCTGCTGTGCGCGGGCACCTACCTGGACGCCCGGTACCGCGACCGGGTGATCGAGGAACTCTGGCTCAACGAGCAGCGGGTGGCCGCCCCCTCGCTCGGGTTCGACGCCGCCCGGGTGCTGGCGCACGCGCTGCGCGCCCGGCGCGTCGAACTCGCCTGGGCACTGGGCATCACCGCCCTGTGGGGCGTGGGGATGCTCATCACCCAGGGCATGCTGGCCGTGTTCCTGTTCCCCAGCCTGCTGCTGGCGCTGGCCGCCCGGCTGCGCGGGGAGGGCCGGACCGCGCCGCTGTACCGGCGGATCCCGGCGTTCGTGATGCGCTGGTGGGGCCGGCTGTTCCTGGCCGTGCTCGGCGTCACGACCCTCGGCGTGGCGCTCGGCTCCTGGGACGAGGAGAGCGGGCCGGACTACACCGGTTCGGGGTACGGGGAGTTCGGCTACGGCGACTCCGGCTACGGATACGGGGACCCCTCCTTCGAGTTCGGCGACGTCACCGATCTCCTGAGCGGGACGGGCCAGGTCTCGGGCACCACGGCCCAGGCCTGGCTGCTGATCCTGGTCCTGGCCGCTCTCGCGCTGTGCGCGGCGGCCCAGCGGGGCCAGTTCGCGCGGGCGGTGGCCAACGAGCTCTCGCCCGGACGGTTCCCCGACGCCGCCGCCGACCCCGCGGAACTCCAGCAGGGCGCGCGCTTCCGGCGGCTGATGGGGCGCATCCGGCGTGAGCAGCACCAGAACCTGGTCATGTACAACGTGACCCAGCCGTTCTGCGGCGCGGGCACACCGGTCGACACCTGGATCCTCGCCGTCGAACTGCGGCCGGCCGACCGGACGCGCAAGCCCGAGCCGATCAGCAACCGGGTGGTGCTGGACCGGGTACGGCCGCTGCTGGAGGAGCTGCGCAGGCCGCCGCACGGCGGGCGGCCCAGCCGGGACCGGCTGCGCGGCCTGGAGATCGACGAGTGCGTGTTCCTGCCGGCCGAAGGGCTGCGGCACCGGGACGACGCGCCCTACGGCGACGCCCCGCTGGCCGAGCACATCGACGGATCGGTGGAGGAGGGCGCCGAACGGCGGCGCCACTTCCTGCGGATCCGGGTCGGCGGCTGGGAGGAGGAACTCGTCGTCACGGTCTTCGTACGGGTGCACACCCAGGGCAAGGTCCTGATGCTCGAGGTCGCTCCGCACGTCCTCGCGCCGGTGCGCAAGGACTTCCAGGACGTCGACCGTGCCGCGCACCGCCTGCTGTCCGCCAACCTGCTCGCGAAGGCGGCCTGGTCGGTGGCCCGGGTGCCCAGCTCCCTGGTGCGCTCGCTGATCGTCGTCGGGAAGTACCTCGCCGACAGCTGGACGCTGGCGACCGCGGGCAACGCGGCGGCCCTCGCCGAGGGCCCGTCCCTGTCGGTGCGCGAGCTGGGCGCCGCCGTGGACGGCTCGCTGTTCCAGCGCATGGACGCCGCCCGGTACCTGAAGGCCGTGCAGGACCGCATCGCCGACGGGGTGCGGCAGGCACTGGCGGACGGCGGTTACCAGACCGACGAGTTCGTCCAGCAGATCGTCAACGTCAGCAACGGCGGCGTGCACATCGACAGCGTCGAGGGCAGCACCTTCGCCGTCGGTGAGCACGCGACCGCGTCCTCCACCTCCACCGGCCCCGTCGCCCCCGCCGGAGCCCCGGCCGCGTCCGGCGGGAAGGCCCCGCAGAAGGGATCCACCAGTCATGAGCAGTGACGAGCCCGCCGTCCGCTTCGGCAAGGTCACGAAGAGCACGTTCGCCGTGGGCAGCCACGCCCGCGCCGAGTCCCACCACTACGCGGCCGGCCGCGAGCGGGTCGAGGACCAGGACCTGCTGGAGGCGCTCCGGGAGCTGAGGTCCGAGCTGTCCGGCCGTCCGGAGTCGCCCGCGGTGACCGGGATCAACGAGG
Source organism: Streptomyces sp. UH6 (assembly GCF_013421635.1). NCBI lineage: Bacteria > Bacillati > Actinomycetota > Actinomycetes > Kitasatosporales > Streptomycetaceae > Streptomyces > Streptomyces sp. UH6. The sequence continues at coordinate 3,611 of NZ_JACADT010000542.1, forward strand.
CCATCGACGAGGCCGAGGAGGAGATCACCCGCACCGGCCGGGCGGGAGAGGGCCGCCGGGCCCGCCTCCGGGAGCGCCTGGAGTCGGCCGAGGGCATCACCAGCTGGATCTCGGCCGCCGCCGCGGTGGCCGCGCTGCTGGGGGTGGGCGGGGCGTCATGAGCGCTGGAGGAGCAGGCGCCGCGCGGCGCTGGAACGAGGACGCGCAGCGGTGGGAGTACCCGCCCGGCGCGGTCGG
>NZ_JACADT010000543.1:0-3847 GCF_013421635.1 Streptomyces sp. UH6
GCAACAGGGCCTTCGTCTCGATCACCGCGTTCCGCGGCGCGGCCAGCAGCGCGGCCGAGAGGTCCCGCGCCGCCCCGTCCAGCTCCTCCCGCGCCACCGCGAGGTTGGCCAGCCCGCTGCCGACCGCCTCCTCGGCCGTCACGAAGCGCCCGGTGGCACAGATCTCGAGCGCACGGGCGTACCCCACGAGCGCCACCAACGGCTGCGTACCGGTGAGGTCGGGCACCAGGCCCAGGCTGGTCTCCCGCATGGCGAACTGCACGTCGTCCGCGACGACCCGCAGGTCACAGGCGAGCGCCAGCTGGAAGCCGGCTCCGACGGCGTGCCCCTGCACGGCGGCGATCGACACGATGTCGTTGCGCCGCCACCAGGTGAACGCCTCCTGGTACTCGGCGATGAGCGCGTCCATCTCCGCCTCGTCGCCGCGCGCCATGTCGAGGAAGGACGGCTCGCCGGGGAAGCCCTCGGGCGTGAACGCCTGCCGGTCGAGCCCGGCGGAGAAGGACTTGCCCTCCGCGCGCAGCACGACCACCCGGACGGCGCCCGGGAGCGCCCGGCCGGCTTCCGCGAGGGCACGCCACAGGGCGGGGCTCTGCGCATTGCGCTTGGCCGGGTTGGTCAAGGTCACCGTCGCGGTCTCACCGTCGACGACGAGCCGGACTCCGTCCTTGTCGAGGACAGGGTCGAGCGAAGTCATGACGCCTCCGAATGGGTGCGGTCGGCCGACACGTCCCCGTGAGACGCGCCGGTAAGTGACTGCACAGTAACCACCCGGCCGGTCGGGGGACCGACCGGGTGGCCGCCGTTCATCGGAGTCGACGGCTGCCCGGCCTCAGGCGGATGCCTTCTTGCCGCGCGTCGCCCCGCCACGCCCACGCAGCGTGACGCCCGACTCGCTGAGCATCCGGTGCACGAAGCCATACGAGCGGCCGGTCTCCTCGGCCAGTGCCCGGATGCTCGCACCGGAGTCGTACTTCTTCTTCAGGTCTGCCGCGAGCTTGTCGCGCGCGGGGCCGGTCACCCGGCTGCCCTTCTTCAGAGTCTCGGCCACCCGTGCCTCCTCGTGGGAAGTGCGCTCTGGTCCTCTCATGATCACCCCTCCCCGCCGTCCTGGCCACCCATTCGGCAAGGTCCGTGAGACCGGCTTTTGACGACAGGAGTGCGTGCGCACAATCGGAATGCCTTGTTCCGTCGACCGGTACCCGCACAGCTGAGCGGTATTCAGGACGAACCAGCAGGTCATGGACGCGAGACGGCCGGGCCTCCGCGGAAGGGAGGCCCGGCCGGGAATTCCCCGCAGGACACACCTGGGGACCAGGAGTTCTCACACAGATGACGGAGCGGGGATCGTCCGAATGATCCAATACGGGTCAGGCGAGCGCCACCAGGTCGGCGTACGAGGCGCCCCAGAGGTCCTCGATGCCGTCCGGGAGCAGGATGATCCGCTCCGGCTGGAGCGCCTCCACGGCGCCCTCGTCGTGCGTCACCAGCACCACGGCGCCCGTGTAGGTGCGCAGCGCCCCGAGGATCTCCTCGCGGCTGGCCGGGTCCAGGTTGTTGGTGGGCTCGTCCAGCAGGAGGACGTTGGCCGAGGAGACGACCAGGGTCGCCAGGGCCAGCCGGGTCTTCTCGCCGCCGGAGAGCACCCCGGCCGGCTTGTCGACGTCGTCGCCGGAGAACAGGAACGAGCCGAGCACCTTGCGGACCTCGACCAGGTCCATGTCGGGCGCCGCCGAGCGCATGTTCTCGAGCACCGAGCGGTCCGGGTCGAGGGTCTCGTGCTCCTGGGCGTAGTAGCCGACCTTCAGGCCGTGGCCGGGGACGATCCGCCCGGTGTCGGGCTCCTCCACGCCGGCCAGCATGCGCAGCAGGGTGGTCTTGCCCGCGCCGTTGAGGCCCAGGATGACGACCCGCGACCCCTTGTCGATGGCCAGGTCGACGTCGGTGAAGATCTCCAGCGAGCCGTACGACTTCGACAGGCCCTCCGCCATCAGCGGGGTCCTGCCGCAGGACGCGGGCTCCGGGAAGCGCAGCTTGGCGACCTTGTCGGACTGCCGGACGTCCTCGAGGCCGGAGAGCAGCCGCTCGGCGCGGCGGGCCATGTTCTGCGCGGCGACCGTCTTGGTGGCCTTGGCGCGCATCTTGTCGGCCTGGGCGTTGAGCGCGGCCGCCTTCTTCTCGGCGTTCTGACGCTCCCGCTTGCGCCGCTTCTCGTCCGCCTCGCGCTGCTGCTGGTAGAGCTTCCAGCCCATGTTGTAGACGTCGATCGCGGCCCGGTTGGCGTCCAGGTAGAAGACCTTGTTGACGACCGTCTCCACCAGCTCCACGTCGTGGGAGATCACGATGAAGCCGCCGCGGTAGCTCTTCAGGTAGTCCCGCAGCCAGACGATCGAGTCCGCGTCGAGGTGGTTGGTGGGCTCGTCGAGCAGCAGGGTGTCCGCGTCCGAGAAGAGGATGCGGGCCAGTTCGATTCGGCGGCGCTGACCGCCGGAGAGGGTGTGCAGCGGCTGGCCGAGCACCCGGTCGGGCAGGTTGAGCGCGGCGGCGATGGTGGCGGCCTCGGCCTCGGCGGCGTACCCGCCCTTGGTGAGGAACTCCGTCTCCTGGCGCTCGTACTGCTTCATCGCCTTGTCGCGGGTGGCGCCCTTGCCGTTGGCGATGCGCTCCTCGTTCTCGCGCATCTTGCGCAGCAGCACGTCGAGCCCGCGCGCGGACAGGACTCGGTCGCGGGCGAGCACGTCGAGGTCACCGGTGCGCGGGTCCTGGGGGAGGTAGCCGACCTCGCCCGATCGGGCGACCGATCCGGCGGCGGGGATGCCCTCGCCGGCCAGGACCTTGGTGAGGGTGGTCTTGCCGGCTCCGTTGCGGCCGACCAGGCCGATGCGGTCGCCCTTGGCGACACGGAAGCTGGCGGACTCGATGAGGACGCGGGCGCCGGCACGCAGCTCGATACCGGTGGCGGTGATCACGGACAGACTCCAGGGCGTGGGATGAGGGCGGACGGTCTTCGCGGAGGCGTACCGCCGTCTAATGCGCGAGGAGAAAGGCCATGCCGAAAGTCTAGCGGGCGTATGCAAGCACTCTCTCCGGCGTGCGTTGTCGGACCCTGGTGCAAGACTGTGCAACAGGTCACACATCAGGCGATACGGACAAACGCCGAACAAGCGCCGGGCGAGCGCGAGGCAGGCGCGAGAAGGAGAAGGTGGGAGCGATGACGGAGCCGCGGAGCGGACACCCGGGCCTGTGCCCGACGCTGCTGTACGCCGACGCCCGGGCGGCGGTCCGGCAGCTGACCGAGGGCCTGGGATTCCGGGAACTCAGCCTGTACGAGGGCGAGAACGGCGCGGTGGCGCACGCCGAGCTGACGCAGGGCGGCGGTGTGGTGATGCTCGGCTCGAAGGACGCCGGCCGCGGGGTGTTCGCCGGGGCCATGAGCGGGGCCGGGCCGGCCGGGGTCTACGTGGTGGTCGAGGACGTCGACGCGCACCACGCCCGCGCGGTGGAGCACGGCGTGGAGATCCTCATGGCGCCGGCCGACCAGGACTACGGCTCGCGGGACTCCATGGCCCGGGACCTCGAGGGCAACGTGTGGTGCTTCGGCACGTACGCCCCCGAGATACCGGCCTGACGGGTCACCCGCCCCCGGTGTGCACCTGGAAGGCGGCCCTGCGCACGGCCTTGGCCAGCGCCGGGTCGGGGTGCGCCGCGGCCAGCGCCACCAGCACCTGCACGGTCCGCGGGTGGCCGACGGCGCGCACCTCCTGGAGCAGCTGGGGCACGGTCGCCTGCATCGCGGACTCCAGGTGGCGCACCAGCATGGGGCCCTCGCCGTGGTCGGCGACGGCCG
>NZ_JACADT010000544.1:0-3838 GCF_013421635.1 Streptomyces sp. UH6
GCAGTGCGAACTCGCACCAGACGGCCTTGCCGCCGCCCGGGGTGCGGCGGCAGCCCCAGCTGGAGCTGATGGTGGCCACGATGGCGATGCCCCTCCCCGACTCGTCGCCGGGTTCGGCGCGGCGGCGGCGCGGGAGGTGGTCGTCGGCGTCGGTGACCTCGACGATCAGGCGGCGGTCGGTGCGGCGCAGCCGCAGGCGCATCGGGGGGATGCCGTGCTGGAGCGAGTTGGCGACCAGTTCGCTGGCCGCCAGCACTCCCAGGTCGCAGAGCTCCGGCGGGAACCGCCAGCTGGTGAGGACGCCCGAGGTGAAGGCACGGGCGTGCGGGGCGGCCTCGGCGCCGCCCAGGAGTTCCAGCTCGGCGTTGCGGAAGAGGTCGGCCTCGGCGCCCGTGCGCTCGGGGTGCTGGAGGACGAGCACCGCCACGTCGTCGTCGTGGTCGGCGGTGACGCCCGCGGAGCGCATCAGGCGGTCACAGATCACCTGGGGGCTTCCGCCGGCGCCCGCGAGGGCCCGCTCCAGCGCGGTGATGCCCTCGTCGAGGTCCTTGTCGCGCCGCTCGACGAGGCCGTCGGTGTAGAGGACGGCCGTCGAACCCGGGGTCAGCGCCACCGACGCGGAGCCGTGCACCCAGCCGCCGGCGCCGAGCGGCGGGCCCGTGGGCTCCTCCGTGCGGACGACCTCGCCGCTCGCGTCACGGACCAGGATCGGCAGGTGGCCGGCCGAGGCGTAGACCAGGCGGCCCTCGTTGGGGTCGTGCACCGCGTAGACGCAGGTGGCGATCTGGTTGGCGTCGATCTCGGAGGCCAGGCCGTCCAGCAGCTGGAGCACCTCGTGCGGCGGGAGGTCGAGGCGGGCGTAGGCGCGGACCGCCGTGCGCAGCTGGCCCATCACCGCGGCGGCGCGGACGCCGCGGCCCATTACGTCGCCGATGACCAGTGCCGTACGGCCGCCGCCGAGGGTGATCACGTCGTACCAGTCCCCGCCGACCGCTGCCTCGGTGCCGCCGGGGTGGTAGGTGGCGGCGATGCGCAGGTCGTCCGGCTGCTCCAGCTCCTGCGGGAGCAGGGAGCGCTGGAGGGTCACCGCGGTCTCGCGCTGCCGGCGCTCGCTGGCGCGCAGCCGCTCGGCGGCCTCGGCGTGGTCGGTGACGTCGGCGGCGAAGATCAGCACGCCGCCGTGCCGCTCGCCCGCCACGTCGACGGGGGTGCAGGTGAAGGTGTAGCAGTGGCCGTCGGGGGCCTTGCGGGACTTCAGGGTGCGCGGGCGGCCGCTGCGCAGGACCTGGTCGAGGAGCGGGAGCAGGCCGATCTCGACGAGTTCCGGGAGGCCGTCACGGGCAGGTTCCCCCGGGCCGCGGGGCCCGAAGGCGGCGGTGTAGGCGGCGTTCACGTAGGCGACGCGGTGATCCGTGCCGTGGACCAGGGCGACGAGGGCGGGGACGCGGTCCAGGACGTCGTGGACGGCGAGGTCCTCGACGGCGGTGGCGCCGGGGCGGCGCGGACCGCCGGGCCGTTCGGCCCGGGCGGCGGGGACGGAGCCGTCGGCCCGTCGGGCCGGGGCACCACCGTCCGGGGTTCCTCGGTCCTGGGCCCCTCGGTCCGGGGAAGGGCTTGTTCCCGCCCGCGCTGCGGCGCGGCGCTGCGTTCCGGGGAGCCGGGCGCTCCAGCGCGTGAAGTTCACGAATCCTTGCCTCGGGTTGTCGTCTCCGGCCTGCTCCGGAATGCGGCCGGTTCGACGGCCGCCGCGGACGGTGGATAAGTGTGGCAGTCCCGGAGCGGTCCGGGGCGGTTTGCACCGACATCCGTTGGACGCCTGGCGCGTTTGCGGAGTTCCTCCGTCCGGTCAGATGGACCCGTTCGGGTCGTCCGACGGGCCGTCGGAATGCTTTCCACCGACGGCCCGTTCGAACTCCGCTCGGGGATGCTCCAGCGAGCCGAGGGAGACGATCTCGCGGGCGAAGAGACCGGCGAGGGTCCATTCGGCGAGCACCCGCGCCTTGCGGTTGAGGGTGGGCAGACGGCCCAGGTGGTAGGCGCGGTGCAGCAGCCAGGCGGCGCGGCCGGTGAGCCGTCGCCCGCGGAGCTGGGCGACGCCTTTGCGCAGGCCGAGGGAGGCGACCGCGCCGAGATGGGTGTGGGCGTAGCTCTCCGGGGGCTCGCCCCGCAGGCTGCGCACCAGGTTGTCACCGAGGACCCGGGCCTGGCGGACCGCGTGCTGGGCGTTGGGGGCCACGGTCGCGCCCGGCGTGGCGGCGGTGATGTCGGGGACCGCGGCCGCGTCGCCGGCCGCCCAGGCGTGCGGAGCGCCCTCGACGGCGAGGTGTGCGGTGCAGCGCAGGCGACCCTGGCCGTCCAGCGGCAGACCGGTGGCGGCGAGCAGCGGGGAGGGACGCACACCGGTGGTCCACACGAGGGTGCGCGCGGGCAGCCGCGCGCCGTCGTCGAGCACCACGACACGGTTGGTGCAGGAACGCAACCGGGTGGACAGCCGCACGTCCACGCTGCGGCGGCGCAGCTGGCTGAGGGCGTACCGGGCGAGGCGTGCGTCGACCTCGGGGAGGATCCGGTCGGACGCCTCGACCAGGACCCAGCGCAGGTCCTCGGGGGCGATGGTGTTGTAGTGCCGGACCGCGTACCGCGCCATGTCCTCCAGTTCGGCGAGCGCCTCCACGCCGGCGTAGCCGGCCCCCACGAAGACGAAGGTCAGGGCGGCCTCGCGGACCGCGGGGTCGCGGGTGGAGGCGGCGATGTCCAGCTGCTCCAGCACGTGGTTGCGCAGCCCGATGGCCTCCTCCACGGTCCGGAAGCCGATGCCGTGGTCGGCCAGGCCGGGCACCGGGAGGGTGCGGGAGACCGAACCGGGGGCGAGGACCAGTTCGTCGTACCCGATCGACTCGCCGCCGGGTGCGGACGGGTTGCGGGCGGCCCGCTCACCGGAGGCGGCGGTGGTGTACCGGGCGAGGCGCCGGCCGTGGTCGATGCCCGTGACCTCGCCGACGATCACCCGGCAGTCGCCGAGGACGCGGCGCAGCGGCACCACCACGTGGCGGGGGGAGATCGACCCGGCGGCGGCCTCGGGGAGGAACGGCTGGTACGTCATGTACGGATCGGCCGTCACCAGGACGACCTCCACGGCGCCGGACCGGAGCTCCGGACGCAGGCGTCGCTGCAGCCGCAGGGCCGTGTTCATGCCGACACAGCCGCCGCCCACCACCAGCACCCGGGTGCGCTCCTTCACCTTCACCCTCCCATGACGCACCCCGTTCCGGACTTTGTCCACAGCCTTGGCAATTCATGTGACCGGTGGCCGGTCCCGGCCACCGGCGGCGGGGCCGCGGCGGCGTAAGCGGAATGCGCAGGTAGGAGGGGAAGCGGGGGCTCACAAACGGTGTGCGGTCGGGCCTGGCGCGCCCTGTACTCCATTCGTGCGGACCCGCACCCGGAACGGGGCTCTTCTGAATTGACGCCCACTCAACTATGTTCGTCTTGCGTCGGGGTGTGGGGGGATGCGCGGTTCGGTTGCGCGTCGGGCGGGTTTCGGTACACCTGCCGTCCCCCGTGGCCCGGCCTTCCAAGGTGGGGAGTCTCCGGGGGGAGACGCATGAACCGGGGGGATCGGAAAATGCAGACGCAGGAATCTCACTGGCCGTCCGCGCCCGTGGCGCGGGCGGTCTCGGCGCCGGTCACCGCGACGGTGAGCGGCACCGGCGGCGGAACGGCGCACGCGACCGCTCGCGGGATGCGCACGACGCCGTTGCGCGTCGACGCCCAGCGGAACCTCGAGCACGTGCTGCGCGCGGCCCGCGAGGTCTTCGGAGAGCTTGGCTACGGGGCG
>NZ_JACADT010000545.1:0-3836 GCF_013421635.1 Streptomyces sp. UH6
GCGACCCGGAGGCGACGGCCGACGCCGTCCTCCGCGGCGTGCACGGCGACGGCGACGACGAAGGGCGGCGGTCCCCCCGCCTCCGCGGGCAGCTTCCGGTACCCGTCGGCGACCGGCCTGCGCCACTCCAGGCTCAGCAGCACCTTGCGTTTGGCGACCACCTCGGCCAGGTCGGTCCGGAAGACGCCGTCCGGCTCCAGCACCGTCGCACGGGCGTCCAGCGCCAGCGCGGCGGGGAGCAGGCAGCGCAGGGAGCTGCCGACGACGTTGCCGCCGACCGTGGCCGTACGGCGCACCGCGCCGGTCCCCACCGTGCCGGCGGCCCGGCGCAGGACTCCCGGGACCCGGTCGTCGATCTGCCCCAGGATCACCGCCGAGCCCAGCGACTCGGAGGAGACGACGTTGGCCTCCGGGACGTGGCGCAGGGAGACGGCCAGTTCCGGGAAGCCGTCCTGCTGCCAGGCGGCCCACACCAGGGTGGCGCCTCCTACCGGGACGGCCCCTCGGGCCAGACACTCCCGGGCTTCGGACACGGATGCGGGCAGGAGCAGACGCACGGGGGATCCCCCTCGTTCCGCGAGGCGACAGGCCGGTGGGGACCTACCCGGCCGCGGGCGCCTCCACGCACCGACCCGCCGCGCACCCCCGCTGGGCACCACCGGGAGGTCGGGGCCGCCGCGCCCGGAGACGGCCGATCCCCACCGGGTCTACGGCGTGAGCGGTTCCCCGTCGGCCCCGAGCGGGACCGTCCGGCGCGCGGGACCGACCAGCCCGGTCTCGTAGGCGACGACGACGGCCTGCACCCTGTCGCGGAGCTGGAGCTTGGCGAGGACACGGCCCACATGGGTCTTCACGGTGGTCTCGGCCAGGTGGAGGCGGGCGGCGAGCTCAGCGTTGCTGAGGCCCTGCGCGAGCAGCCTCAGCACCTCCAGCTCGCGGGGGGTGAGCACGGAGAGGTCGCGGTGGAGCTCGCCGGCCGCGGAGCCCTGGCCCCGAGCGGCGGCCGGTCCGGGACCCGCGGCCTGCCGCGCGTACCGCTCGACCAGGCGACGCGTGATGGCAGGCGCCAGCAGCGCGTCGCCGGTGCGGACCAGGCGCACGGCGGAGACCAGGTGCTCGGGGGTGACGTCCTTCAGGAGGAAGCCGCTCGCCCCCGCCGCGAGGGCCGCGTACACGAACTCGTCGAGGTCGAAGGTGGTCAGGATGATCACGCGGGGCGGGTCGCAGGCGCCGCCGGCCAGGATCCGCCGGGTGGCTTCGAGGCCGTCCATCTCCGGCATCCGGACGTCCATCAGGACCACGTCGGGCCGGGTGCGCCGGACCGCGTCGACGGCCTCGGCCCCGTTCGCCGCCTCGGCGACCACGTCGACGCCGTCCGCGGCGAGGATCATGCGGAAGCCGGTGCGCACCAGAGCCTGGTCGTCGGCGATCACCACCCGTGGTGGCGCGGTCATGCTGTCTCCAGGGGGATCAGTGCGGTCACGCGGTAGCCGCCGGTGAGGCGGCGGCCGGCCCGCAGGCTACCGCCGTACAGGGCGAGCCGCTCGCGCAGGCCGATCAGCCCCCGCCCGTTGCCGGTGGCGGCGGACGCCGACGGGGGGCCTCCGGTGTCGGTGACCTCCACGCGCAGGAACCCCGCGCCGTGTTCGACGGTCACCGCCGCGTCGGCGCCGGAGGCGTGCTTGACGGTGTTCGTCAGCGCCTCCTGGACCACGCGGTAGGCGGCCAGGCCGACCCCGGCGGGAACGTCGCGGGGCGTGCCCGTGACGGTCAGCTCCACCGGGACGCCGGTCTGGCGGACCCGTGCGACCAGCGTCTCCAGCTGGTCGAGACCGGGCTGGGGCGCGAGGTCCCCGGCCGCTCCCGCGGCGGCCCCCTCGCCGGCGTCCATGGTGAGCAGGCCCATGACGTGCCGCAGTTCGGTCATGGCGGCCCGGCCGCCGGCCTCGGCCGCGAGCAACGCCTCACGGGCCTGGCCGGGGGCCTTGTCCATCACCGCCCGCGCCGCGCCCGTCTGGATCACCATCATGCTGACGTTGTGGGTGACCACGTCGTGCAGCTCGCGGGCGATGCGGGCGCGCTCGTGCTCCGCCGCGCGGCGCAGCTCCTCGGCCCGGTCCCGCTCCAGCACGGACATCCGCACCCGGCTCTCCTCGGCCCTGAGCATCCAGCCGCGCAGCCCGACGGTCGCCATCACGAGCGGGACGAGGACCAGCAGCGGGACGTACTGGTCGGGGACCGGGGTCGTCGGCGACACCCGCACGCCCTCGGCGCCGCCGGCGACGGCGAACACCAGCACCGGCAGGCTCACCAGCGTGAGCACCCGGTAGGGGCTGTAGGCCGCCGCGCTGTACGCGGCGACGACGCAGGCGTAGAAGACGAGCCGCCGCGCGTCGTGCGGCGTCAGCACGGCCACACCGGTCACCACCCACAGCGTGGCCAGCGGACAGCGGCGGCGCAGCACCAGCGGCGCCCAGGCGGCGACGGTCAGCGACGCCGCGGCGGTCGCGCTGCTCGCCCCCATGGCCCGGACCAGCGGCGCCACGCCGTCGGTGGCCCCGGCCACCAGGAGGGACCCGGTGGTCAGCGCCCAGCTCAGCATCACCGTGCCGAAGACCAGCACCAGGGCGGCGTCGAAGAGCAGACCGCGCCGGGCAGGGCGCGGCAGCGGACCGGTCGGGCGCCACAGCGACCCGATCCCGTCCCGCAGCCGGTCCGCCACCGACACACTCGTCACCGGGGCATTCTCGCCCACGCGCCGGCCCCGCGGCATCCTCCCCACCGGCCACCACGGGCGCCCGGAGTCCTCCTGACGACTACGTCCCAGGGACGACGCCGTCGGATGTCGTCCCCTCGTGCCACGCGAATGCCCCGGCGGGCCGACGCGCCTGCCGCACCCGCCCGCCTAGCGTCCGGCGGGACACGGATGCACACCGAGGGAGCCGCCATGACCGCGCCAGTGATCGAGCTACGCGACGTGATCCGCAGGTACGACGACGGGCCACCGGCCCTGGACGACGTGTCGCTCACCGTGCGCGCGGGGGAGTCGGTCGCGGTCGTCGGGCCGTCCGGCAGCGGCAAGTCCACCCTGCTCAACCTGGTCGCGGGACTGGACCGGCCGGACAGCGGCAGCGTCGCCGTCGACGGCGTGCGGATCGACGGCCTCGGCGAGGCCGCGGCGGCCCGTCACCGGAGGGCCAGGATCGGCATGGTCTTCCAGTTCTTCAACCTCCTCGACGACCTGACCGTCACCGACAACGTCCTTCTGCCCGCCCACCTCGCGGGCATGGGACGGCGGGAGGCCGCACGGAGGGCGAAGGAACTGCTGGAAGTGCTCGGCGTCGACCGGCACGCCGACGCCCACCCGTCCCGGCTGTCCGGCGGCGAACGCCAACGCGTCGCGGTGGCACGGGCGTTGATGAACCGGCCTCCGCTGCTGCTGGCCGACGAACCGACCGGGGCACTGGACACGGCGTCGGGACGGGACGTCGCCCGGCTGCTCACCGAACTCAACGCCGACGGCCAGACCGTCGTCGTGGTCACCCACGACCTGGCGCTGGCCCGGTCCTGCACCACCCGCACGATCCGCCTGGTCGACGGCCGGATCACCGCCGACCGGGCCTCCGACGGCATCGACGGCATCGACGGCTCGGGCGCCCCCGAGGGCGCCACCGAGGGCGGCGTCGCCGCGGAGCGGGCCCGATGAGCGCTCCGGGCCGGGTGGTGCGCTCGGGCGTGGGACGCCGCAGAGTGCCCGGCATCGTGATCGGCCTGGCCGTCATGATGGCGGTGGCCGCGTCCCTCCTCGGCGGCACCCTGGTCGCGGTCTCCGGCGC
>NZ_JACADT010000546.1:0-3835 GCF_013421635.1 Streptomyces sp. UH6
CCGGCCGCGTGGGCGCGGCCCGGCCGGGGTCAGTGGCCTGCCGCGCGGAAGGTGCGCCGGTAGGTGTCCGGGGGCACTCCCACCGTGCGGTGGAAGTGCCGGCGCAGGGTGGTGGCGGTGCCCATGCCGGTGGCTGCCGCAATGGAGTCGACGCTGTCGGCGGTGGTCTCCAGGAGTTCCTGGGCATGGCGGATGCGCTGGGTGAGCAGCCACCGCAGCGGGGTGGTGCCGCTGACCGCCCGGAAGTGGCGGGTCAGGTGGCGCGAGCTCATCCCGGCGCGTCGGGCCAGGTCCTCCACCGTCAGTGGCTGGTCGAGCCGTTCGAGCGCCCACGGCAGGACGTCGGCGAGGGGATGGTTCTCGGGGGCGGGCACCGGCGTGGTGACGAACTGGGCCTGGCCCCCGTCGCGGTGGGGCGGCACGACCAGCCGGCGGGCGACCGCGTTGGCCACCCCGGAGCCCCGGTCCTGGCGTACCAGGTGCAGGCACAGGTCCATCGCGGCGGCCTTCCCTGCGGAGGTCAGCACGCTGCCGTGGTCCACGTACAGCACGTCCGGGTCGACCTCGACCAGCGGGTGGCGGGACTTCAGCTCCTCGGTGTGGGCCCAGTGCGTGGTGGCGCGCCGGCCGTCCAGCAGCCCGGCCGCCGCCAGCACGAACGCGCCGGTGCAGAGGGACACCACGCGGGCGCCCGCCTCGTGGGCCGCGCGCACCGCGTCCACCAGGTCGTGCGGTGGAGGCCGGTCGATGTCGGCCCAGCCCGGCACGACCACGGTGCCGGCGTCCGGCAGGCGGTCGAGGCCGTGATCCGGTTCGAGCAGGAAGCGGCCGCTGCCGACCGGTCGCGGGCCGCAGACGGTGACCTCGTACCAGGGACCGTCGACGGCGGCCGGCGCGCTGCCGAACACCTCGAGGGCCAGAGCCAGTTCGAAGTTGAGCATGCCGTCGGTGACGGCCACCGCCACGGTCAGGTCCATGTCCGGAAGTGTACGGGTCATGTCGTTCCGGACACTCACGTTCCGATGATCCGCTCCCCCAGGATGGCTGACACAGGCACACGAGGGCACGGAGGAGAGACACATGCGTGAGGTTGCGGTGTTCGGGGCGTACGGGCACACCGGTCGGTTCGTGGTGGCCGAGCTGCTGGCCCGCGGGTTCGTCCCGGTCCTCAGCGGGCGGAACGCCGAGCGGCTCAAGGCGCTCGCCGTCGCCGAGGGCGGGCTGGAGGCGCGACCCGCCGCGGTCGACGATCCGGCCGCCCTGGATCGCGCCCTGGCCGGAACCGCCGCCGTGATCAACTGCGCCGGCCCGTTCGCCGACACGGCCGGGCCCGTCGTCGAGGCGGCGCTGCGTGCGGGAGTCCCGTACCTCGACGTGGCCGCCGAGATCGAGGCCAACGCCGACACCTTCGACCGTTTCGGGGAGCGCGCCCGCGCGGCCGGCGCGGTGGTGGTCCCCGCCATGGCGTTCTACGGCGGTCTCGGCGACCTGCTGGTGACGGCCGCCCTCGGTGACTGGGCCTCCGCGGACGAGGTCCACATCGCGTACGGCCTCGACAGCTGGCACCCGACCGCCGGCACCCGTGAGGCCGGGGCGGTCTCCCGCCGCCGTCGGGGTGGCCGCCGGGTCCGCTTCACCGCAGGCCGCCTGGAGTACCGGGACGACGCCTCTCCCCGGCTCACGTGGCAGTTCCCGGAGCCGGTGGGGTCGCGGGAGGTGATCGGCGATTTCTCGATGGCCGACATCGTCACGGTGCCGAGTCACCTCGACGTCCCCGACGTCCGTACGTACATGACCGTGCGGGCCGCGGAGGACATCGCCTCCCCCGACACGCCCACGCCGGTGGCCTCCCCGGCCGACGGACGGGGACGCTCGGACCAGACCTTCCTCGTCGACGCCGTGGTGCGCCGTGGCGGGGCGGAGCGCCGTGCCGTGGCGCGGGGTCGGGACATCTACGCGGTGACGGCGCCTCTCGTGGTGGAGGCCCTGGATCGCGTCCTGTCCGGCCGCGTCCGCACGACGGGTGTCGCCTCCGCCGGCGAGATCTTCGACGCGGTGGACTTCCTGGGCGCGCTGTCGGGGCATCTGACGGTGGAGCTGAGCGTCTGACCCCGCGGGAAATCGCGTGCGGTCACGGGGACGACGGAGGATGCTGGCGCCGTGGATCAAGTGCGGGAGATCGTGCGGCTGACGAACGGCGTGCTGGGCCCGGACGTGGTCGGGGCCTACCTGCACGGGTCGTCCGTGCTCGGCGGGCTGCGGCCGGCCAGCGACGTCGACGTGCTGGTCGTCTCCCGCAGGTCGATGGACGAACGCCGGCGACGTGCCCTGCTCGGCGGGCTGCTGGGGATCTCCGGCTCCCGGAACCGGGCGCGCCCGGTCGAGCTCACGGTGGTCGTCCGGTCCGCGGTCCGGCCCTGGCGGTACCCGCCGGTCGGTGACTTCCTCTACGGCGAGTGGCTGCGCGCCGCGTACGAGGCCGGGCGGGTTCCCCGGCCGGAGGCCATGCCGGACCTGGCGCTGACGGTCGGCATGGCGCTGGCCGGTGACCGTCCCCTCACCGGTCCGGGACCGGCCGAGGTCCTCGACCCCGTCCCGCACGCCGACGTGGTGCGGGCGAGCCTGGCCGGGGTGCCCGGCCTGCTCGAGGATCTGGAGGGCGACGTCCGCAACGTCCTGCTGACCCTCGCCCGTGTCTGGACCACGCTCGCCACGGGCCGGGTGCGGTCCAAGGACGACGCGGCCGACTGGGCGCTGGCCCGGCTTCCCCCCGAGCACCGCCCGGTCCTGCGGCACGCCCGCGATCTCTACCTGAACTGCCGTTACGACGAGGAGAGCTGGAGCGAGGAGCTGCGGAGGCGGGTGCGGCCGCACGTGGCCCATGTGCTCGGCGAGATCGACCGGCTGCGTCCCGGACGGCACGGCGGGCCGCACGGCCCGTTGTGATCCGGTGCCCCGGTGCCCCGGCCCGGGCCGTGGAGGGGGCGCGGCGTCGCCGCGTAAGGTGCCTGTCGTGGACGGGGATCGGGTGCGGACGATGGCCGCGGTGCCGCCGGGGCGGGTGGTGCTGTCGGACCGGCGGACGCTGCGCAGCTGGCCGGTCGAGGTCGCGCCGTTCCTGATGTCGGCGTTCCCGGTCACCCAGGGGTGGTACGCACAGGTCACCGGTCTGCGGCCGAGCACGGCCCGCGGTGACCTGCTGCCCGTCGAGGGCGTCTCGTGGTGGGACGCGGTGCGGTTCTGCGACGCGTTGTCCCGGAGCGAGGGGCTGACGCCCGTGTACGGTCTCCTGGCCGACGGCGACACGGCCGACGCGGACAGGTCGGCCGACGCTGACGGGTCGGCCGGACCGGCCGGGACGTTCGGACAGGCCGGACCGGCCGGGACGGTCACCTGGGACACCGCCGCGGACGGGTACCGGCTGCCGACCGAGGCCGAGTGGGAGCACGCCTGTCGCGCCGGCACCGAGGGTCCCCGGTACGGTCCTCTGGACGAGGTGGCCTGGTACCGGGGCAACTCGGCGGGGCGGATACGACCGGTCGGCGGCAGGCGTCCGAACGCGTGGGGCCTCCACGACATGCTGGGCAACGTGTGGGACTGGTGCTGGGACGTCTACGACGCCGAGGTGTACGGCGCCTACCGGGTGCTGAGGGGCGGCGGCTGGGCCGACGAGCACTGGAGCTGCCGGGCGTCGGTGCGGCGGCGCAGCCATCCCTCCTTCCGGATCGACGACGTGGGCTTCCGCGTGGTGCGGTCGGTGCCTCCCGGGCCTTGACGGGGTGCCCGGGAGGCGTGCGGCCGGCGCGTGTGGCGGGCACGGGCGCCGGATCCGTCC
>NZ_JACADT010000547.1:0-3834 GCF_013421635.1 Streptomyces sp. UH6
GGCAACGGCCGCGGCGCCGATGCGGAGCATCACCCGCAGCCGCACCGCGTGGGCCCTCGCCGTCTTCTTCGGCCTCCAGAGCACCTGCGCCTACGTCACCATGGGGTGGCTCGCCCAGATCTTCCGCGACGCCGGGGTCTCCGCCGGTACGGCCGGCGTGCTGCTGGCCGTGAGCATGGTGATGGGCGTCCCGCTCTCCTTCGTCATCCCGCGGATGGCCGCCCGGCTGCCCCACCAGGGCCCGATCGTCATCGCCCTCGGGGTCAGCGGACTCGCCGGGTACACCGGCCTGATCCTCGCCCCGGCCGCCGGGGCCTGGCTCTGGGCGGTGCTGCTGGGCCTCGCCAACTGCGCCTTCCCGCTCGCCCTCACCATGGTCGGCATGCGCGCCCGCACCGGAGAGGGCGTCGGCCGCCTCTCGGCGTTCGCGCAGAGCACCGGCTACCTGATCTCCATCCCCGGCCCGGTGCTGGTCGGCGTCCTCTACCAGCACAGCGGCGGCTGGGCCCTGCCGCTGACCCTGATGGCCGCGCTGATGATCCCGCAGATGGTCTTCGGCGTGCTGGCCGGGAAGAACCGGACGGTCGAGGACGAACTGGCACCGTCCCAGGAGCCCGCGCCGGCCGCGCCGCGCTGACCACCCGGTTCCGGCGCGGCGTCCGAGGAGTGCGAGACTGTGGCCATGGTGCTCGACCCGAACCCCCAGAACGGCCAGAAGAAGCTGCTGCTCGTCCTCGGCTCGTTCCTGCTCATCATGGTGATCATCGGCGTCATCGCCTCGATCGCCGCGCCCTGACCCTCCCGACGGCCTCGACCCCGCTTCGGCCCCGACGGACCCGACAGCCCCGACGACCCTGCCGTGACGACGCTCCCCGCGACCCCGGCCGGAGCCGTCCGCGCCCGCTGCCGGCGGCGGGGTGGGGCTGTCCCCACGTCCCCTAGGGGACGTTCCTCAGGGTCGAATGGGTGGATCACCGGATGTGACGCGTCACGCCCGTTGCGTAGCGTCGGAGCGTGGCCCTGGGACGGCCACCGGCCGTGCGACGGCCGGGACGCGCCCCTACAGCATCCGGAGGCATCATGCCGGTCCGTACGACGACCTCCTGCCCCGCCCCGGCGACCGGTGACGGCTCCGCTCCGGGCGCCGGTTCCGGCCCCGACGCCAGGCTGCCCTGGTGGGGCCTCGCCCTGCCGGTCCTGGCTTTCGTGGCGCTGCTCCTGCTGGTCGCCGATCCCGCCGCCGGCGCGGCCCCCGGCGGCGGCGAACTGCTGACCCGGCTGGCCGAAATGGCCGGCCGCTGACACGGCCGTCCGCCCCGGCCCGGTGACGCCTGCCAACTCCCAGCGCCTCGCCGCCTCTTTCGTGCAAAGCTGGGATCCATGAGCGTCGCAGAACCCCGCAGGATCGTCCTTTTCCGGCATGCGAAGGCCGACTGGCCCGACGTCGCCGACCACGAACGGCCGCTCGCCGAGCGGGGGCGCATGGACGCCCCGGTCGCCGGCCGCAAGCTCGCCGACTCCGGCATCCCCTTCGACCTGGCCCTCTGCTCCACCGCGAACCGCACCCGCGAGACCTGGAAGCTCGCCGTGCACGAATTCCCCCAGCGGCCGCGGACGGTCTACGAGGAGCGGATCTACGAGGCGACGCCCGGCCAGCTCGTCGCCGTGCTGAACGAGACACCCGACGAGGCGGGCAACGTCCTCCTGATCGGCCACAACCCCGGCGTCCACGGCCTCGCCGAGGTGCTGGCGGGCTCCGCCGAGGGCGACGCGGGGGAGCGGATGGCCCGGCGCGGTTTCCCGACCGCCGCCTTCGCGGTGCTCACCTTCACCGGCTCCTGGAAGAACCTGGAACCGGGCGTGTGCACGCTGACCGACTACTGGGCGCCCACCAAGTGACGAACGGCGCGCCCGGCCGGGGACCCGTCCCCGCCCGGCGCGCCCGGCGCTTCCCGCCCGGCTCCGCCCAGCCCGGCGCTTCCCCGCCCGGCTGGTCCTCCGGCCGCGGGCGGAGGTCAGTTCTCGACGAGGCCCCCGTCGGCGGCCTCGACCTCCTCGCGGCTGATGCCCAGCAGATAGAGCACCGTGTCCAGGAACGGCACGTTCACCGCCGTGTGGGCGGCCTCCCGGACCACCGGCTTGGCGTTGAAGGCGACACCCAGACCCGCCGTGTTCAGCATGTCCAGGTCGTTGGCGCCGTCGCCGATCGCCACCGTCTGGGCCAGCGGCACCCCCGCCTCCGCCGCGAAACGGCGCAGCAGCCGCGCCTTGCCCGCGCGGTCCACCACCTCGCCGATCACCCGGCCGGTCAGCCGGCCGTCGACGATCTCCAGCGTGTTGGCCTGCGCGAAGTCCAGGCCCAGGCGCTCCTTCAGGTCGTCGGTCACCTGGGTGAAGCCGCCCGACACCACGCCCACCTGGTAACCCAGCCGCTTGAGGGTGCGCACCAGGGTGCGCGCGCCCGGCGTCAGCCGCACCTCGCTGCGCACCTTCTCGACCACCGAGGCGTCCAGGCCCTCCAGCAGTGCCACCCGGGCGTGCAGCGACTGCTCGAAGTCCAGCTCGCCGCGCATCGCCGCCGCCGTCACCTCGGCGACCTTCTCCTCGCAGCCGGCGTGGGCGGCGAAGAGCTCGATGACCTCGTCCTGGATGAGCGTGGAGTCCACGTCCATCACCACCAGCCGCTGCGCCCGGCGGTGCAGCCCCGCCGACACCACCGCGATGTCCACGCCGAGCGCGGCGGCCTCGGTCGCCAGGGCGGTGCGCAGCGGCGCCGTCTCCGCGCCGGAGACCGCGAACTCCACTGCCGTCACCGGGTACTTCGCCAGGCGGAAGATGCGGTCGATGTTGCCGCCGGCGCCGGTGATCCGGGACGTGATCGCGGCGGTCGACTCGGCGGTCAGCGGGTTGCCCAGCACGGTGACCGTGGACCGGCCGCTGCCGCGCGGCCGGTTGTCACCGGTGCCGGAGAGGATCTCCGCCTCCAGCTTGACCGACCCCGCCCAGCTGTGGACGGCGGCCCGCAGATCGCCCTCCTGGCCGACGGGCGGCTGGGTGATCAGGGCGCAGAGCACCATCCGGCCGCGGATGACGACCTGCTCGATGTCGACGACGTCGACACGGTAGGCGGTGAGGGTCTCGAACAGACCGGCGGTGGTCCCGGGGCGGTCCTTGCCGAAAATCTTGACGAGGAGAGTGGGGACGTCGGAGTTCTGCGCAGCGCTCATGGTCCTCCCACCGTATCCGCCCACCCGCCCCGTGCGCCCCACCGGTCCGCCACCCGGACGCCCCCGTCCCTCACCTCGGAGCCGTGCGCCGGGCGCCCTCGTCCCCACCCCCCGCGGCCGGGGCGACGCGGGTGCGGGCTCCGGCCGATCGCACGGTTGGACCCCCTCTGCCCGCTTTCGCGCCGTCGCCCGGGCCGGTGAAGATGGCGATTCGGTACCTGTCCACGGGTCCCGCTTCCGGTCGCCCCACGTCGCCTGGGATAGTTCCCCCGGACGTTCGACTTCCCTGGACTCCCTGTGTCGGGGGCCAACTCGGGGGACAAATCAGTGGGGCATGGAGTGCCAGAACTCGTACTCGAATTCAACGGACGGACCTGGACGCTCGATTCGTCCAGGTCCTACACGATCGGCCGGGACCCGCAAGGGGACTTGGTCCTCGACGACGCCAGGGTCTCCTGGCGCCACGCCACCGTCAGCCACGCCGACGGCGGCTGGGTGCTCGAGGACCACGGTTCCACCAACGGCACCTACGTGCGGGGGCAGCGGGTCCAGCGGACGCGGCTCGAGCCCGGCACCCCGGTCCACCTCGGCAACGCGACCGACGGCC
>NZ_JACADT010000548.1:0-3833 GCF_013421635.1 Streptomyces sp. UH6
GGGAAAGGGGGTGGGTCGTGCGCGCCGGGCCCGGGGTCCGGGCCCGGCGGGCGGCGGCACGGGCGGGGTTCTCAGGCCGCCCGGCCGGTGAGCTGGTAGCCGGCGTCGTCGACCACCCTCGCCAGCAGCGCGTCGTCGGGTGCGCCGGAGGTGGTGACGGCGACCTGGCCGGCCTCCAGGTCGACCTCGACCCCGAGGACGCCGTCCACCGCGCCGATCTCCGTGGTGAGCGTGGCCCTGCAGTGCCCGCAGGTCATCCCCGCGACGTCGTAGACGGTGGTGACGCCCGCGGCGGAGCCGGTGGCCGTGGCGGTGCCGGTGGAGCAGCTGCCTTCGGGGGTGCAGCAGGACATGGTTCCTCCAGGAAAGCGCATGGTGACGTACCCCCAGGGGGTACCCTTGGCGTCTCCAGGTATACCCCCTCGGGGTATCTTCGGCAAGTCTTTCCGAGGTGCTTGCGCATACCCCAGGGGGGTATATATTCGACGGCGTTGGTCACCGATGGCGGGGTCGCCGCCGAACTGCCGAGGAAAGGGTCCGCCCATGAACACCGGCGTGAAGATCACTGCTTTCGCCGCCGCCGTCGCGGCCACCTTCGCCGCCGCCTACGGTGTCGGCGCGGTCGTCGACCCGGTCACCCCCGACCGGCAGCCGGCTGCCCACGCGCCGCACGACCGGCAGCCGTCCGCCCGCCCCGGAGCGGGCGGAACAGGCGGAACAGGCGCAACGGACGGAACGGGGGGAACGGGCGGGGCGGCCGGTGAGGGCCGCGCGGACGTGGTGCCGGCGGGGCTCCAGGTCTCGCAGGCGGGGTACACCCTGGACCTGCTGACCCCGCGGGTCACCGCGGGGGAGAGGGCCGAACTCCGCTTCGCCGTCCGTGACGAAAAGGGGCGGCAGCTGACGTCCTACCGCCGTGAGCACGGCAAGGAACTGCACCTCGTCCTCGCCTCACGCGACCTGGTCACCTACCGGCACCTGCACCCCACCCGGGCCGCCGACGGCACCTGGAGCACTCCCGTCACGGTGCCCGCGGCCGGTTCCTACCGGGTCTTCGCGGACTTCACCCCGGGTGTGGAAGGGGCCGCCGGCCTGACCCTGGGCGCCGACCTCGCGGCCTCCGGCGCCTACCGGGCGCCCGAGCTGCCGGAGCCCGCCGGCACCGCCACCGTCGACGGGTACACCGTCACCCTCGAGGGCGGCCTCACCCCCGGCAGGCCGTCCGAACTGACCCTGTCCGTCGCCCGGAAGGGCCGCCCGGTCACCGACCTGGAGCCCTACCTCGGCGCCTACGGCCACCTCGTCGCCCTACGCGCCGGCGACCTCGCCTACCTGCACGTCCACCCCAACGGCGAACCCGGGGACGGTGCCACCGAGCCGGGGCCCGGCGTCTCCTTCACCACCACCGCGCCCACCGCGGGCACCTACCGCCTCTTCCTGGACTTCCGGCACGACGGCGTCGTCCGCACGGCGGCCTTCACCGTCCGCACGGACGGCGCTGCCGCCGCGCCCCGGCCGGCCGACGGCGGGCACGGGGAGGACGCCCACCGGCACTGACGCGACCCGCCGTGACGCGACCCGCCGTGACGCCGCCCGCCGCCCAGGGGGCGGCGGCGCGTGGCACGAGGCATGCCCGGATCAGCTCCGCCGCTCGAAGCGGCCGGGGAAGGGGAAGTAGGTCTCCAGGAAGCCGTGCAGGTTCGCGGCGACGGCCTCCTGGAGTTCCGGCGGCGTGCTGACGTCGTTGAGGCAGAAGAAGTCGAAGGCCCGGGTCTCCAGCAGTTCCGTGAGCCGTGCGGAGGCGTCCTCGCGGGCGACGTCGACGTAACGCAGCTTGTACGCGCCCGGCACGGCGCGACCGGTCAGGTAGGCGTGGTGGTGGTGCAGGCTGGCGCCCATGGCGATGTCGGTGACGTCCCGGAACCGGGAGCCCCGCGTGCGCTCCACGTCCTCGGCGAAGAGTTCCTCGATCTCCCGCATCACGCCGCGGATCTGCGGGTGCGGCGTGTGCATGAACTTGTTGACGGCGAACCGGCCGTGCCGGTCGAGCAGCAGACGCCGGACGTTCTTGCCGGCGGAGTTCGGCGCGGGTTCGTCCGCCAGCGGCGAGCCGAGGCCGTACTGGAACGGGGAGAAGGGCAGCTTCGCCACGCCGTTGCCGTGGAAGAAGTGCTCCGCGGTGACGGGACGGCCGAGGAAGACGTCGTCGTTGAAGTACAGGTAGCGCTCGGAGAGACCGTCGATGTGGTGCAGCTGGGTGCCGATGGCATGGGAGTTGAACACCGGCAGCACACTCGCGTCGGAGAAGATCTCCTTGTGGTCCACGACCTTCACGCCGGCGGCGGAGGTGTCGAGCCAGGCCGGGGTCTGTCCGTCCGTGACGATGTAGACGTTCCGCACGAACGGCGCGTACATCTCCAGCGAGCGCAGCGAGTACTTCAGTTCGTCATGGCTGGTGTAACGGGAGGCGCCGGTCTCCCGGGCGTGGATGCGGCGCGGGGACGGCGAGCCGTCGCGGTAGGCCTCGCGCCGGGCCGCCAGGCGCGGGTCGGAGCCGTCCACCCACGTGTAGACGACGTCGATGTCGAAGTCGACGGATTCCACGGAGGGCCGGAAGAAATCCCGGAAGGTCGGGTGGGAACGCTCCCGCACGCGCCGCGTCGCGGGTATGCGGGCCTCGGCGGTGACCGTGTCCGAGACCGCGTTGGGCCGGGGCGCGACCCAGGTGCCGGCGAGCGCGCTCTCGGGGAGCTGGGTGCGCAGCGAGGAAAGCCGCTCGGCCGCCCGCCGGGCCGCCTCGGGGTTCTCCTCCACCGCGTCGCGCGCGGTCAGCAGGGCCGCGCCGTCCTGCCAGAACTCCACGTCGCAGCCCTCCGTGAACCCGGACAGGACCTGCCCGGCGGGGCCGAGTTCCAGCTCGGTGAAGCGGATCACCCGGGCACGCTTGAGCGCGGTGGGCAGGGCCCCGTCCGCGTACAGGACGGCGTCCTCGGGCCACGCCTCCTTGCCGGGCCGGCAGGCGTACAGCGGAGCCGTTCCGTACAGCTCCCGCACGGCCGCCAGGAACGCCTTCCGGTCGTCCAGGCACACGCCGACCACGTGCCGTCCCGCGGACCGGCCCGGCACCAGGAAGTAGGCGACGCCGGCGTGCGTGAGGGCGTCGGTGACCAGGTGCAGCTGCCGGGCGCGGGCGTCCTCGGCCGTGAAGCAGGTGACGGTGCGGCCGTAGTACCTGCGGCCCTGCACGGTCAGCTCCGTGACCTCGGGGTCCGCGGCGAGCATCGCCGCGCGCCGTGCCGCGATCCGGTCCTGCTTCGCCTGCCGCGCCTCGGCCTCCCGCCGGGCCTCCTCGGCGGCGGCCGCCTCCAGACGCTCCTGCTCCTTCCGCGCCCGGACGCGGCCGGGGACGAGACGTTCGGTGGCACTCGACAGGACGGACGGCATGGCGGTGACCCGTTTCTGGCAAATGTGAAAGGAGGGGGTGGATAAACGGAAGATTACTTGCCGGTGTGACGTAAGGGAATGTCGACGACAGGTCATCCGTGACCGTTCTGGTCACACCCGAGCGGGGTGCCGGGCAAGGATCTTTCCGGGGTTTCCGGGGTCTCCGGGGCCGGGTTTCCGGGACAGGGTTTTCCCGGTTCCCGGGCAGAGGCTTTCGGTGCGGGGTTCGCGTCGAACGGGGCTCGAACGTGCGGTGGGCGCTTTGGCCGCGCCCCGGTGCTCCACTACGCTTCGTCACTCTCCGGTCACCGAACAGACAGAACAGGCGGCAGCACCATGGGGCGTCACTCCACACCGAAGCAGCAGAGGCAGAGCAAGAGCGCGCACGC
>NZ_JACADT010000549.1:0-3832 GCF_013421635.1 Streptomyces sp. UH6
CGCGGCGCGTGCCCGTCGGACACGCGGTGTCTTCGCCTCCACCGCTTCGCGCGCCCGCCCTCCCCTGTCGCACGTGTCGAAGTTTTCGCGCGATCCATCCACCTGGGCAACACCCGTTCGATACAGTGGCCGACCGAGCTGGATCAAGCGCGATGTCCACTGGGGGGGCCATGGACCGAGAGCTGGAACACCTGTTCGCCATGACTGATCGCGAACTGGATCTTCTGATAGCACATCACCTGGTCGATGAGGACTTCGGAAGTCGCGAGGACGACGAGGAAGAGCGCATCTTCATCACCAGGAGATGGTTTCTTTCGCTGCAGGATAAGTTGCGCGGCGCCATCTGCGGGCGAGTGGAAAACAGGCAGAGGACAGGGAACCCGGAGGAAGACAACAAGCTTCTTGTCGCAGCCATCATCGACGCCCTCGCACACGCACAACTGGGCGTCGACATCCCCATAACCGTCCTCGCCGTGAAAATTGCCAGAGTCGGCGTACAGAAAATCTGCCAAGGCTCGACAGAGAGTTGACGAGGCATGAAGGCCGACGCCTTCATTGACGCCGTCGGCGGCATAGCGACCCGGGAAGATTTTCCGGAGTTCATCGAACAGCAAGCGGTCGAGGCGTATCTTGACGCCGTCACCTACGCCCGGACTTTCCTGTCCGATTACGACCGCGCCACAGACCTGACCACGCGTGTCGAGCTGGCCAATTCACCCTTCTTCACCTGCAGGTCAAAGGTTGTGGACGACGGACGTCACATCCTGGTGGTGCCGTTGGGCCTCGTCTGCCGACTGCATGTCCTTGGACATCTGTTGCTGGGGTACTGGGGCCGCGACGGTATCTCGCTGGAGATGCACGCGGCACAGAACTCTCTCCTCCCACAGAAGCTCACCCCGCTCTTCGGGGCGGCCACGGACGCCGACGACCGGTGGGGCGGACTGCGGGAACTCCACGCCCTGGTCCACACACCCTCAGCTACGTCCGATGTCCAGCAACTCACTTACCAAGCCATGATGTTCATCATCGGCCATGAGGGCGCTCACGTCTATCGGCGTCACGCCGCGACACTTCGGCACCTCAGGGATTCCGGCCTCCTCGAGAGCCCTCGGGACGAGGAGATATTCAGACGGTTCGCCGAGATCGACGCGGACACCATGGCGACGTATTGGACTCTCGACGCCCAATGGATGGCCTTGAAGGCTAACCAAACGCATGACGACGACGCGATCAAGGCCCTGGGGTACATGAGGGTGTCGTACGCCGTCACCATGCTCTTCGCGCTCTTTGATGTGCATCGAAATGAAATCGGCTCGTACGAGAGCAGCGTCTACGTACATCCGATCATAAGGCGCCACCTCTTCACTGAGGCCAGCGCCCAGTTGCACGAATCTGCGGCATGGCGAACGGACAGGCACACGTGGACCCGTATGGAGCTGCGCGGCTGGCGAGAATGCGTCAGGGCCCTGGGTTGCCTCAACCTGGATATACTCACGGGTCGATTCGGAGAATATCCGGACCTAGATCGAGTCGGCCCCGCATCCGCTCTTCAATACAAAATGACGCAAGGAGATGTGTATCAGCGGTACTTCGATCGCGAAGTCGTATTGTACACCCTTATGCGAAGCATGCACGAGAGTGTCGGCCGGTTCAAAATGGCGGGAGCGGAAGGCCGTGTGCTGAGTTTTCCGAAGTTCCGTAACAGCATGCGCATCTTCATGAAGGAAGATCCGCTGCTGGACGCCGCGGTGCGACTTGCTCAAAGAGTAGCCACATCATGAGCGCCCCTCCGGCCGATCACCGCGCGAGGAACCCTCCAGGGCAGAACGAGAAGGGCCGGTAACGCCAAGGCGGGCGGCGCCCAACAGAGGGGAGCCGCCCGCACCGGGGGCGCGAGGCTGAAGAAGGGTCAGCGCGCCGTCTGCTCGTGGACGTACTCGGTGAGCCGGGTCAGGGCCCCGGGGTCCGTGGTGGGCAGGACGCCGTGGCCGAGGTTGAAGATGTGGCCCTCCAGGCCGGACGCCGCGTCCAGCACCTCCCGCGTCTTGGTCTCGACGGCCTCACGCGAGGAGAACAGCACGGCCGGGTCGAGGTTGCCCTGGAGCGCCTTGCCGGGGCCGACACGGCGCGCGGCCTCGTCCATCGGCACACGCCAGTCGACGCCGACGACGTCCGCGCCGGCCTCGCCCATCAGGCCCAGCAGCTCGCCCGTGCCGACGCCGAAGTGGATCCGCGGCACGTCGTAGGGGGCCACCGCCTCGAACACCTTCGTCGAGGCGGGCATCACCGAACGCCGGTAGTCGGCCGGGGCCAGCGCGCCGACCCAGGAGTCGAAGAGCTGCACCGCGGAGGCGCCGGCCTCGATCTGCACCTTGAGGAAGGCGGCGGTGATGTCGGCGAGGCGGTCCAGCAGGTCGGCCCAGAGCTCCGGGTCGCCGTACATCAGCGCCTTGGTGTGCTCGTGGTTCTTGGACGGGCCGCCCTCGACCAGGTAGCTGGCCAGCGTGAACGGCGCGCCGGCGAAGCCGATCAGCGGCGTGGGGCCCAGCTCCGCGGTGAGCATCCGGATCGCCTCGGTGACGTAGGAGACGTCCTCGGGGGTCAGGTCGCGCAGCCGCTCCAGGTCCGCGCGGGAGCGGATCGGCTGCTCCACGACGGGGCCGACGCCCGGCTTGATGTCCAGGTCCACGCCGATGGCCTTCAGCGGGACGACGATGTCGCTGAAGTAGATGGCCGCGTCCACCCCGTGCCGGCGGACCGGCTGGAGGGTGATCTCGGTGACCAGCTCGGGCCGCATGCACGACTCGAGCATCGGGATGCCCTCACGCACCTTCAGGTACTCGGGGAGCGAGCGCCCGGCCTGCCGCATGAACCAGACCGGGGTGTGCGGCACCGGCTCTCGGCGGCACGCCTTGAGGAAGGCTGACTCGGCGACGGCGGGGTTCTCGGGCTTGTCGATGGCACTCACCCGGAAAGTCTCCCATGCCCGCCCCGGCCGCCGACGCCGACTCCGTCGTACCCGCCCGGCGGGCCGGCCGCCGCAGGCCGGACGGGCCGGTGAGGCAGGTTCGGCGGGGCCGGCGAGGGGCTTCGAACGGGCCGGCGAGGGAGGTTCGAACGAACGGGATCGAACGCGCCGGTCCGCAAACCTCGGAACTGTTCGCGGAGCGCGATCCGGACCGGCGCCCGGCGCTGGGGTGTCCTTCACGTCGCGGGGGCCCCGCGCCCCTTATCTTCTGCGCATGGCTGCGGCTCAGGGACGACTGACGGACGGTGCCGGCGGAGCGGGCGAAGGGAAGGACGGGGAGCGGGAACTGCATGCGGACGCCTTTGCGCCACTGCCCTTCCGGGCCGCGGTCGACGCGCTGCGGGCCGCGCGGCCGAGGCCGCGCATCGAACTCGAGCCGGTGGCGCCGCCACGGCGGCTGGCGCCCTACGCGTACGCCCTGGAGGCGGCGGTGCTCGACGAGGACGGCGACGAACTCGCCGACGGGCGCCTGATCCTGCTCCACGACCCGGACGGGCACGACGCCTGGCGGGGCACCTTCCGGCTGGTGACCCTGGTCCGGGCGGAGCTCCAGGAGCCGGAGATGGCGGCCGACCCGCTGCTCCCGGAGGTCTCCTGGTCCTGGCTGACCGGGGCGCTGGAGGCCCGCGGCCTCGGCCACGAGGAGGCCGGCGGCACGGTCACCCGGGCGAGTTCGCACTACTTCGGGGCGCTGGCGGAACGCCCGGCGGCCTCACAGATCGAGATCCGGGCCTCCTGGACCCCGCGCGAGGGCCTGGGCGGCGTCCCCGACACCGGGGGGCACCTCGCGGCCTGGTGCGACCT
>NZ_JACADT010000055.1:0-13937 GCF_013421635.1 Streptomyces sp. UH6
GGCCCCGGCATCCCTGGACCGCCCCTGGACCGCCCCTGGCCTCAGGGTTCCCCCTTACGGGATGTCACATCTCGGCAGCAAAGCCGTCCCCATCCCCCACGTCCGCACACGTCCGCCCGCCGGAGCAGGTACGTTCGAAGGCGTGGCTGGATTCAGGATCGGACGCGGCGGGCGGGACCGTGCCCCGCAGGGACAGCAGACGCACGGACAGCGGCAGCCGTACGGACAGCAGCAGCAGTCGTACGGACAGCAGCCGTACGGGCAGCCGGGGCACCCCGGGCAGCCCTCGTACGGGTACCCGCCGCAGAACGCCCCGAGGCCGCCCTACGGCGGTGGCGGCGGCTACGGCGCGCCCGGCGGCGACGGCCCCGAGTACTTCGACGACGGGCCGCACCACCCTCAGCACCCTCAGCACCCGGGTCCGGCGTACGGCGGCGGCCGCCCCCAGCAGGGGCACGGCCGGCCGCACCAGGGGCACGACCCCTACGCGGCGAACAACCCGGGGCACACCCAGGCGTTCTCCGTGGACCCGAACGCGGACCCCTACGCCGCCCAGTACGGCGACGCCGACGCCCCCTCGGGCCCGATCGGCCCGCCGTTGCACTGGAAGGACCTGCTGAAGGGCATCGTCCTCTCGCCGAACCAGACGTTCCTGCGGATGCGTGACTACCGCATGTGGGGCCCGGCGCTCACCGTCGCGTTCGTCTACGGCCTGCTCGCCGTCTTCGGCTTCGACGGCGCCCGCGAGGACGCCATAGAGGCCACCCTCAACACGGCGATCCCGATCGTGCTGGCGACCGGCGTGGCGATGACGCTGAGCTCCTTCATCCTCGGCGTGGTCACCCACACCGTGGCCCGCCAGCTCGGCGGCAACGGCGCCTGGCAGCCGACGGTCGGCCTCTCCATGCTGATCATGTGTCTGTCGGACGCGCCGCGTCTGGTGGTGGCCATCTTCATGGGCGGCGACGCCGCGGTGGTCCAGGTGCTCGGCTGGCTGACCTGGCTGGCCGGCGGTGCGCTGCTCACCCTGATGGTGACCCGCTCGCACGAGATCGCCTGGCCCAAGGCGCTGGGAGCCTCCGCGATCCAGCTGATCGCCCTGCTCTCGATCGTCAAGCTCGGCACCTTCTGACACCGGCACCCGACACCGACACCGGCACCGGCAGCGCCCTCCGGCCGCACGTGAAAGAGGCCCCCGACCGCGTCCGTACGCGGTCGGGGGCCTCTGCGGTGTCCGGGGGGATCAGGCGTCCAGCACCTGTCCGGGGCGGCTGACCACCGGCTTCTCCACACTCCACGGGAAGTTGATCCAGTCGTCCGTGCGCTTCCACACGTACTCGCACTTCACCAGCGAGTGCGACTTCTCGTAGATCACCGCGCTGCGCACCTCGGCGACCGTGTCCAGACAGAAGTCGCGGACCAGCTTGAGCGTCTTGCCGGTGTCGGCGACGTCGTCGGTGATCAGCACCCGCTTGTCGGAGAAGTCGATCAGGTTGGGCACCGGCGCCAGCATGACCGGCATGTCCAGGGTGGTTCCGACACCGGTGTAGAACTCCACGTTGACCAGGTGGAGGTTCTTGCAGTCCAGGGCGTAGGCCAGACCGCCCGCGACGAAGACGCCGCCGCGCGCGATGGACAGCACCATGTCCGGCCGGTAGCCGTCGTCGGCGATCGTCTGCGCCAGCTCGCGCACCGCGACGCCGAACCGCTCGTAGGTGAGGTTCTCCCGCACGTCCGTCACATCAGCCATGGTGTTCTCCTGCCTGTCTCAGACGTCGGTGCGGTGGAAGTTCAGGAACGACCGCGACGGCGTCGGCCCGCGCTGCCCCTGGTAGCGCGACCCGTAGCGCTCGCTGCCGTACGGGAACTCGGCGGGCGAGCTCAGCCGGAACATGCAGAGCTGACCGATCTTCATGCCGGGCCACAGCTTGATCGGCAGGGTGGCGAGGTTCGACAGCTCCAGCGTGACGTGGCCGGAGAAACCGGGGTCGATGAAGCCCGCGGTCGAGTGGGTGACCAGGCCCAGCCGGCCCAGCGAGCTCTTGCCCTCCAGCCGGGAGGCGATGTCGTCCGGCAGGCTCACCACCTCGTAGGTGGAGGCCAGCACGAACTCGCCCGGGTGGAGGATGAACGGCTCGTCGCCCTCCGGCTCGACCAGCCGGGTGAGGTCCGGCTGCTCGACGGCGGGATCGATGTGGGGATACCGGTGGTTCTCGAAGACCCGGAAGAAGCGGTCCAGCCTGACGTCGATACTCGACGGCTGCACCATGGCGGGCTCGAAGGGGTCGATCTTCACCCGGCCCTTGTCGATCTCGGCACGGATGTCCTGGTCTGAGAGAAGCACCCTGCAAGAGTACGCGGGGGCCGCCCGGCCTCGCCGGACGGCCCCCGCGCCGACACCTGCCGCCTCCGCGGCCACGGCTTCTCCTGCCGGCTACTGATGCGCCTACTGCTTCTGCAGCACCCCTGCGGGCACCGGCACCACACTGCGCAGCCGCGCACAGCGGGGACACCGCATCAACCGGCCGGGGCCGAGACGCTCGGCCTTCTGCATCGGGAACGAGGCCGCGGTGAACACGTGCCCCTCGGCACAACGGACGACGGTGCGCTCCATCAAGTCGTTCAGATCCCTTCCCCAAGAGCCGCGCCGGAACGGAAGACCCGGCGAGGAACGCCACATTACGGGATCAAAGGGACGGCCCCGCACGCGGCACTCCGACCCGTTCCAGCCCCGCCCGGACCCCGCGCCGGCCCGCCCGAGCCCTCCGCGCGCGGCCCACCGTACGCCCCAACTCCGCTGCCCCGCATACCGGTACGCACACCTGTGAGCCACACCGCAGCCGCAACGCGACAGGGCCCCGCGGATCAGCACGCGGGGCCCTGGATGAGGTACAGTAGCGGCGCCGACACCGGTACGAACCGGCGTCCAGGCGGGTGTAGTTTAATGGTAGAACATCAGCTTCCCAAGCTGAGAGCGCGAGTTCGATTCTCGTCACCCGCTCCAGAGAGAAACCCCAGGTCAGCGGCCTGGGGTTTGCTTGTTGTCTAGACCATTTTCCGGCTCCGTGCCCTCCGCGTGCCCAAAGTCGAGGCCAGGCGCCTCACGGGCGTCCCTCCTGCACTGAAACTGCAGCGCTCAGACCCCCTACGCCTCTTGGAACGCGACTCTGCCACGGATGATCTGCGCCGCCGGGTCGGGGAGCCGCCAGCGAGGGAACGGTTCGCAACCAGGACGGTCTGAACACGCTGACCGGCAGGATCCCGGGAACGGACCTCATGCCCTACATCGGCGAAATGCTGCAAATGGCCGATGCCGATTCACCGGGACCGCCGCTTCGTCGGATCGCCGACGGTGAGGATACGCAAGTGAGTGCCACGGAATACGCGCAGCAAGCGGCCGAAGCCCGGGGCTTGGTACAACAACTCAGAGCTGAACAAAGGAGCAGCTACCTGACAGCCGTTCGACGCGGCTTTACGGACGGGGACGAGTGCACGTGGCAGCAGCTCCTCGACCTCAGCCCTGAGCCCTCGGTCCCTTCCTTGGAGGGATATCTGGAGGCGGCAACCACAGACACGTACCTAGCAGTCGATGAGACAGCTCTCGATCTGGAGGCGCGGTGACACGCCATCACCACGCGCTGCTGTCACCAGTCCCGCGTCGGCCCCATGAAGGAGTGATGTCTCCAAGCGACACGCACCTCGCACAACAGTCGAAGTGCTCACTGTGAGCGCACTTCATTCTCACGTCCGCCGCTTTGGGCCAGCCTGAACAGACCCGCGGCACAAGCGCTGGCAATCCGAGAGTCATCGAGTTCGGCAGCCCAGCAGTTCGTCACAGCCGACGGTGATTGTGGTACCTCCCAACACGCACGGAAGCCGCAGCTACGCTGCCGCGGCACCCTGCTCACCGCTGGCCGGCATGCGCAGGGTGTGGTCGCCGAAGTCTGCGACCAGGTCGAGCCTCCCGCCGAGCGCTTCGACGTAACGGGCGATGACGTCCAGGGTGGCACTCTCGCCGTGCTCGATCTGGGACACCCGCGCGACGCTGACCCCCATCCGGGTAGCGACGTCCCGCTGGGCAAGACCAGACTGTCGACGTGCCTCGGCCAGTTGATGACCGCGCGCCTCGGCCAGGAGGCGGCGGGAGCCGGCTTCCACGTCGGCAGGCTTCACACCGGCCTCGTACAGTTGCTGCTCCAGAACTTCCCAGTCCTGTGCGACCTTCTTGGGCATGGCCACTCCTCAGTCCTCGTCGTCGCCGGCGTACTCGCGGTAGAGCTGTTCCGCCAGGGGGATGTGGTCGCGATACCAGCGCTCCCAGTTTCCTGCCTTGTCTCCGCCGAGAAGCAGCAGCGCTGAGCGCCTCGGGTCGAAGGCGAAGATGATCCGGATTTCTGAACGTCCACCGGAACCGGGGCGCAGCTCCTTGAGGTGGTGCAGCTCGGAGCCCTTCAAACGGTCGACAAGCGGACGCCCCAAGGTCGGACCGGCCTCGCGCAGTGCGGCCACGGCTTGAGCGACCTGGGAAGCCGATCCCAGGTCCTCCTTGATCAGAACTCTGAACCACTCCGCGTACTCATCGGTGACCTTGATCGACCAGCTCAAGACAGCTCTCCTCGGCACCTGGAAACGAGATTAAGGAATTCCTTAAGCCGCGGCAAGCCTTCGAGCCCACGGGCTGAAGATCCCCGTGCGCAGTCGCAACCCGGCACCGAATGGTCCGCCTCCTGCACAACCCTGAGCAGGCCCTTCAGGTCACCCCACCTGTCTTCCGACCAGGCGCCGGGCGTCGTGCCCTCACCGTGCCCGTACGAGCGGAGAACCATGGCCTGTAGCGGTGTCTTCCGACACCTGCATCGCAGGCCACAGCTGGCGGAACCGCAGGTCACAGCCTCATGCCCACCCAAGCGTCGTCGCTTCCCAAGCTGAGAGCGCGAGTTCGATTCTCGTCACCCGCTCCATGATGAAGCCCCAGGTCAACAGCCTGGGGCTTACTGCTTGTCTAGACCGTCTCGGTGCCGCGTGCCGTTAGCGTGCCCAAAGGACGGTTGGCATCCCACCCGCCTTCCGCACCGGCGCGAGCCCGCGGTCGACTTACTCGCCGAAGCGGTCGACGAAGTGGGGGACACCCGCCTTGGCCAGGCGGGCGAGGACCTCGTGAAGAGCGACCGGCGGGTTGCGCTTCTCTGCCGCCAGCCGGATGACCGTCGCGCGCACCTCACGTGGCCACTCCTCGAGGAGCGCGCAGAGATAGTTGTCCGGGTCCACAATGCGCAGGCCATGCCCAGCCAACTCTTCGGCAGGGAAGTCGTCAAGGTTCCAGGTGATCAACGCGCCCGCACCCCCCGCGATCGCAGCCGCCGCATGGTGCCGGTCGTCCGGATCGCTTCCCGGCAGGACATCAACGAGATGCGCGTACTCGCGCTCGCCCACCTCGCAGTCGGCGAAGAACTCGCGAATCGCCCCCGTTACCGCCGCGGCCGAGGCGGCAGAACGCCGCTGCTCACGGACGATCACACGCTCCCACTCAGCCAGAAGCCGCTCGGACCACACGAGCTCGTGAACCACGTCCTCGGTGAGAGCCAGCATCAAGTCCATCACCGAGAACGGGAAGAGCACATTGGTGTCCACGAAGACCCGCATGGAACGACTTCCCCTCCGACCACCTGCCGACTGTCACCGCTCAATAGGGCAGATCGGCCTGCTCCACCGTGTCCGCGATGCGCCGGCGACCTTCCCGCCTTCGCTCCCTCCGAGCCTGGAACGCCAAGACATCAGCGAGACGCACCACCCGATGACTGCTGCCAGGCAGACGATCCGAGGGAATCTCTCCCGCGTCCAGGAGCCGGACCACGAACGGCCGGGAGAGCCCGAGCAGCTCGGCGGCCTCCGTCGGGGTCAGTTGCGTCTCCGACGCAAGAACCGTCACCGCATGCCCGTTAGCCAGCTCACCGGCCGAAGCGATCAGTATCCGCGCCAACTCCGAGGGAAGCACCAGCTCAGAGCCATCAGCCGTCCGCAGCACCGCCTCGACGTGGTCGGCGCCCAGACGACTGGCCTCCCTCAGTGCACCACGGTGGGCAGGATCGGGATCCACCTTCGTTGCCCCGGCGAGAACGCTGCTCCGCACCATGTCCGCCTCCTCCTGAGGAACCAGGCCCACCGTATCTGAAATAACCGTAACCTCAGATCGGGCGATACGCCAGCGATACAGCGTCGCCCCCGAGGGGATGTGGCTCGAATCAGGTGGGCTTGAGGGCGAGAGGCGTCCCAGGCGGTCGGCCATACGCAATCGCAACCGGGCACTCGCGGCCGCCCTCCAGGGCAACACGAATCCGCTGTTTCGGGCCACCCCGGCCGCTCGCCGACCGGTCACCGGGCGGTGTGCCCTCGGCGTGCCCGTACGGACGGAGAACCACGGTCCGCAGCGGTGTTTCCCGGCACTCGGGCCGCCGCCCATACCCGGCGAAACCACAGGTCACAGGCTCAGGGCTGTCCAAGCGCCGTTGCTTCCCAAGCTGAGAGCGCGAGTTCGATTCTCGTCACCCGCTCCACTTCGAAACCCCAGGTCATCGACCTGGGGTTTGTTTGTCGTCCAGACCATTTCCGGGGGCTCCATGCCCCTCCGCGCGCCCTAAGCCGCCTCGTTCGAGGTGCGAAACCAGGCCCTTGAACGCCCAACGGCCGAACAACACGCCGACGCTCCAGCGTCGCTCTCGAGGAGCCCGGCGGCGCCCCCGAGCTGCCCTGGAGGCAAGGCCGGAAGTGCCTGGTCGTGACTGCGCACGGCGGACCGCCCGGGGCGCCTCTCGACCTGCGGAACGGCGGCGAGGATGCGTCGAAATGTTTCGAAGAAGGCTCGGACATCTCGGTGTCGCGAGCCGCGTGTTCCCAGGTTCTGCGGCCGGATCTCACACCGGTGCGGCAGCTCCCCGCGGGGGAAAGAGTGGGCGCACGGCGGCCTTTCCCTTTCTCCACCTGGCCTGACCGACGCATGGGCCGGAGCTCCCGGAGCGCCAACCGGAGCAACAGCACGTCGAAAGTTTCGGTCTCCGGAGAGAAATGTTTTTCTGCCGAGTGTATTGACGGCCCCTTGCAGCACCGCAATCATCCACCACTGGAACGACTGGCCACAGACGGCCACAGGTACCCCTGCAGGCACCACAGACCCGCACCGCAGCACGCGCACGACCACCCCCACACATCACTTGGTCCGTGAGGTTCGCACCAGCACGTCCTGTCTCTTCGCAAGGAGTAGGGACAGGCACGCCGCGTCGTTCCCCCCGGCCGAGCCGCGACGGTGAGGTACGCCATGTTCGTGTCACAACACTGCCGGCGACCGCCGCAGGGCCCTGACGGGTCATGACCCCGCGTCACCCCCTTCCGGTCCGCACCGCCCGATCAGGGCTACCAGGGGCGTTCCCCCTGCGGGTCAGCCCTTCGGCCCTCAGCGTCAGTTCTTCCGTCCTGCCGTTCATCCGCGATACCCGCACTGGAGGCACAGTCATGGGCTCGTACGCCCTCCCCACATCCGACATCCGCCGAAGGATCCGCGGCCCGGTGCTGGCACTGGTCGTCGGCGCCGTCGGCCTGGCCACCGCACTGGTCGGACCGTCGAACGCGAGCGCCGCCGAGAGCACGCTCGGCGCCGCCGCGAAGCAGAACGGCCGCTACTTCGGCACCGCGATCGCCTCGGGCAAGCTGGGCGACTCGACGTACACATCGATCGCGAACCGTGAGTTCAACTCGGTGACGGCCGAGAACGAGATGAAGATCGACGCCACCGAGCCGCAGCGCGGTCAGTTCAACTTCACCTCCGCCGACCGCGTCTACAACTGGGCGGTGCAGAACGGCAAGGAGGTGCGCGGTCACACCCTGGCCTGGCACTCCCAGCAGCCGAGCTGGATGCAGAACCTCAGCGGCAGCACGCTGCGCCAGGCGATGATCGACCACATCAACGGCGTGATGGGCCACTACAAGGGCAAGATCACGCAGTGGGACGTCGTCAACGAGGCTTTCGAGGACGGTAGTTCCGGAGCGCGGCGCGACTCCAACCTCCAGCGCACGGGCAACGACTGGATCGAGGTGGCCTTCCGCACCGCGCGGGCCGCCGACCCGGCCGCCAAGCTCTGCTACAACGACTACAACGTCGAGAACTGGACCTGGGCCAAGACCCAGGCCATGTACAACATGGTCAAGGACTTCAAGCAGCGCGGCGTGCCGATCGACTGCGTCGGTTTCCAGTCGCACTTCAACAGCGGCAGCCCCTACAACAGCAACTTCCGCACCACGCTGCAGAACTTCGCGGCCCTCGGCGTCGACGTGGCCGTCACCGAACTGGACATCCAGGGCGCCTCGTCCACGACCTACGCCGCCGTGGTGAACGACTGCCTGGCCGTCCCGCGCTGCCTCGGCATCACCGTCTGGGGCGTGCGTGACAGCGACTCCTGGCGATCCGGGGACACCCCGCTGCTGTTCAACAACGACGGCAGCAAGAAGGCGGCCTACACCTCCGTCCTCAACGCCCTCAACAACGGCTCGTCCAACCCGAACCCGACCCCCACGCCGACCCCGACGCCCACCTCTCCCTCGGGCGCCGGTCAGATCAAGGGCGTGGGCTCGGGCCGTTGCCTGGACGTGCCCAACTCCAGCACCACCGACGGCACCCAGGTCCAGCTGTGGGACTGCGGCAACGGCACGAACCAGCAGTGGTCGTTCACCGCGGCCGGTGAACTCAGGGTCTACGGCAACAAGTGTCTGGACGCCGCCGGCACCGGCAACGGCGCCAAGGTCCAGATCTACAGCTGCTGGGGCGGCGACAACCAGAAGTGGCGCCTCAACTCCAACGGCTCCATCACCGGCGTCCAGTCCGGCCTGTGCCTCGACGCCGTCGGTGCCGGCACCGGCAACGGCACCCTGATCCAGCTCTACTCCTGCTCCGGCGGCAGCAACCAGAACTGGACCCGTAGCTGAGCGAAGCACGTCCCGCACAGGGTGCCCGACCCGGTGAGACCGGGTCGGGCACCCCGGGATGCCGGTGCGGCCGGTCAGCCACGGGGGTATCCGAGACGTCTGACGCCCCGGACAGCGCCTGCAGTGCTTTGGGCACCTGCACCGGAGGCCGCACTCGGCGAAGCCGCAGACCACAGGCCATGAGGCCCAGGCGCAGCCCCCGCTGCCCGCAGCAAGGCGGCAGCGGATTGCGCGACGGCTTGGGTCACGGGCTCGACGCCCAGGCGGGACAAGGTCCACTTGGTGCGGCGTCGCTGATCCACGGATGGATCACCTCGGCCAGAACGGCCGCCGAGGTGATGACGGACAGGTCAGCGTCGCGAGCCGCCGTCAGCCACTCGTGAATCTCCCGATCGCGCTGTACGGCCTTTGCCAGGCCCTCGCTGTCCAGAACCAGCGCACCGCTCACTCGGCCACGCCTGCGTTCGCGGCTCCTCCAGTCAGCCGGGCACGCTTGGCCGCCACGGCCTCGGGGTCGGCCGGACCGTGCACCTTGTCGAAGTCCGCGATCAGCCCGTCCAGATGGCATGGCGGTGGGGCAACCTGCTGCTGAAGGAACTGGGGGCACCTCGGACAGGGACGGCTGGACCGGACTCCGCGGTGACCGGGTCCCGGCCGTGGAGCCGGGACCCGACGAGGTCAGCTGACGTCGACGTAGTCGTCCGAGGCGGTGGCGGGGGCGGTGGTGGACGAACCGGCGTAGCTGTAGCGCCAGTAACCGTCCACCGAGGCCGTAGCCGTGGTCTTCAGGCTTCCGGTGCTGTCGGTGGTGACCGTCTTCACCGTCGTGTAGGTGGACGTCCCCTTCTTCCGGAACTGCAGCTCCACCTTCTGGCCGGCATGGCCGTGGTAGCCGCCGAGCGTCTCCCAGTCCGCGCGGGACAACGTGCCGGTGATGGTGAGGGTCTTGCCCTTGGCCACCGGCTCGGGGGCCGCGTTGACCGTCTGGGTCGCGTCGCGCACGACGGGGACCGACGTGACGGCGTGCAGGTCGACGTGGCCCGTACCGTCCGCGGACTCGGCCCAGGCGGCCAGGTTCCAGGTGCCGGCGAGGGAGTTGCGGCCGAGGACCGTGCGCGGCTGGATGTAGGCGAAGTGCGCCTCGCAGGTGGAGGTGGTCGCGCCGACCTTGGTGCAGGACGCCGGCCAGGTGCCGTAGAGAACGGCGTCGGGGTTGTCGTACGAACCCTTGTAGAGGTACATGTCCCCGCCCGCGACCCCGGACGGGTCGGTGGCGGTGAACCGCGCCGTGAACTCCTGCAGCGGCGCGTCGGTGAGCCAGACCCTCTCACCCCCGTTGACCACGACGTCCGAGATGCGGGTCGCCCCCACCGTCTCGTCGCCCCGCGTCGCCGGGCCCGCGAACGCCCGCGTGAGGGTGCGGCGGAGGCTGCCGCCCCGGTCGTCGGTCGCGGTGACGCGCAGCGAGACGAAGGAGGCCGTGCCGGGAACGTCGAGCGTCGCCGAGCCGTCCGGCTCGACGGCCAGGTCCGTCCAGGTGGCGCCGTCGTCCGTGGAGTGGGCGAGTCCGGTGATCCGGGTGTTCGCCTCCCCCGGGTCCGTGCCGCGGGTGGTCGCACTCAGCTGGAGCCGGACCGGACCGGCGGCCGCGCGGCCGTATCCGTCGAGGCCCGGAACGCTCACCCGCGTGTCGACCAGCGGGAGTTCGCGACCCTGGACGTAGGAGGAGCGGAACGTCCACTCGTTGGTCACGTCCGTGGACAGGCGCGAGTACGGGACGCGGCGATGGACGGTCTGTTCGAGGGTGTACGTCTGCTCCGACGACGGCACGGGGGCGGAGTTCAGCGTGTGGGACGCGTCGAGGCCGTCCGCCTGGGCGTAGGTGACGCCGTCGGAGGAGGTGAGCTTGTACGAGTACGTCGCACGGCGGTCGGATCCCGCGTGGCCGGCCGTGTCACCGAAGGCGCTCGGCTCGTACAGCCAGACCTTCCCGGAGTACCACTGCGAACCGCCCCACTCCCGGCGGAGCGGCTGGAGCGGGGCCGCGCCCAGGGTCTCGCCCGCCTGGGGCCCGGCCGTCGACGTGCGGTCAGGGAGGCTCAGGGTCTGGTCGCCGGTGCCGTAGGACAGCAGGCGGCTGTAGGTGACGCCCGGCGTGGCGTACTCGGTGACCGAGCCGCCGACCGGCACCGCGCCGCCGATGAAAACGCCCGTCCACTCGCCGAAGGACGGGACGCTCTGCAGCCAGGCCGTCGTCCGGGTGCCCGGGGCGGCCACCTTCGTGACGGACTTCGCCAGGGCGGAGGCACGGACCTTCACGATGGGCGAGTCGGGCACGGTGGTGTCGAAGCTGTGCGTGAGGTCGTAACGGTAGGGGCTCGGCACACTCGCCGATGCCCCCTTCTTGCCGAGCACCTCGTGCAGGCGCAGCGAAACGCCGCTCACCGAGAACGGGGTGACGTACACCTTGTCGGCTCCCGATCCGGCGAAGCCCGCCAGGTCACCGCCCGGGACGCTGATCCACACGGCGGACGAGTCCCGGGTG
This sequence comes from Streptomyces sp. UH6, assembly GCF_013421635.1. Lineage (NCBI taxonomy): Bacteria > Bacillati > Actinomycetota > Actinomycetes > Kitasatosporales > Streptomycetaceae > Streptomyces > Streptomyces sp. UH6. Next base: position 11,519 of record NZ_JACADT010000055.1, read on the forward strand.
GCCGTGACGTCGTCGGTGCGGATCAGGGTCTCCTGGGCCGCGCGCTCGTCGAAGGTGACCGTCTGGGCGGCCGAAGTGACCGAGAAGGTACGGGTGAGCAGGTAGCTCGGCTTCTGCCAGTCGCTGTGCAGCGCCACCGAGAAGTAGTCACCCGGCGGCAGCTGCGCGGTCGACGAAGGGCCTGCCGCGTCACCGTCGACGGCGTACGCCTCCCAGGTCTCGCGGTCCCAGACGTAGAACGACTTGAACTGGACGTCGGCGTTCGTGATGGTCAGCTTGACCGAATAGGTCGCCGCGGTCGCCGCGGTCGCCGCGGCGGCGGTGGCTGTCGTGAGAGCGCTGCTGCTCGGTGCGGCTTCGGACCGCGCTGTCAGCGGGAGCGTCGCGACCGGGCGGTCGGCGGCCGACTCCCCCGTCGGCTGCACGGACACCGCGCCGTCCACCGAGGCGACGGAGTAGCGCGGTGCCGGGCCGGCACCCTCCGGATCCGCCGTCACCCGGACGTCACGCCCGTCGACGAGCTCGACGCGCCCACCATCGCCCAGCTCGGTGCTCCGCCCGGTGCGGTGTGCCGCGTCCTGCGCCGACGAAACCGTTCCCACCGTCGCCGGTGCGGCGTCCGACGCCGACGCGTCCGACGCCGACGTCGCGGGCGCGGGCGCGAGCAGCAGCGAGGCGGTCAGCACCGCTCCACACAACCCCGCGGCAGCGCGTCTTCGAACCCGCCCCGCACGAAGAACAGACATCAATGGCCCCCTCACTTCTCCCCTGGGAACCGCACCCGGCACATCGGCCACAGGTGACGGTCAGCTCACTCTAAGGGTCGACGTGGCGGCGCCGGCTCGATCGTCATGCACGCCAAGGAAGCGCCGGCCTCCGCAGCCTCTTGACGCGTCACCGGCGCCAGGAGGAAACCTCTGCCGCGAGGGGCGGACCGACGGCGAAGGCGTGTGGCATCCGCCTCACCGGCTGACGCCCGCGGGGAACCGAGACCCCTCCTGAGGCAACCGCGGGCCCGGGGACGGCGTCCTCCGGCGGGGAGTGATCAGTGGCACGGCGCGGTCGCCGGCCGAGGTGGGAGGTGGGCTGTGCTGTTCGACGTCACCCGGGGTGGGCTCGTCGAGGTGTTCGGCGAGGACCGGCTCGTGTGCGTGCCCGGGGACGCGTTTCCGGCGGAGGCGGTGCAGACGGAGGGGGCGCGGCTGTTGCAGACCGTCGGCGTGCCCACCGGGACCCTCTGGCTGCGCCGGCCGGACAAGGACACCGGACGGCTGGCCCTCGTCCGGGAGGTCGTCCACGTGGAGGAGCTGGAGGTGGCCGAGGAGGACGAGGAGGGCGACGAGGGCGACGAGGGCGACGAGGGCGAGGAGGGCGAGGAGGGCGAGGGCGTGCCGGACGGCGTGGGCGGGTGGCCCGTCATCGGCTGGCTGCTCAACGCCCACCTCGCCCTCGACCCGGCTTCCGGCGCGGTGTACGCCGTCGACGCCGACTGGCAGACCGTGCGGCGGCTCCACACGGACGTCTCCTCCCTCGTCCAGGTCACCGCCCGGTTCCAGCGGCTGCTCGACGAGTTCTCCCTCACCGGTGAGGGTGAGGGGGAAGGCTGCGGTCCAGGAGACGCTGCGGGGGACGACGGCAGCGCCGAGGAGGCCGCCTTCGAGCGTCTGGAGCGCGAGGTGGAGCGGGTCCGCCGGGAAACCGGCCGCACGGACCCGCTCCCGTTCCGTGACGAGGAGACCGTCTGGTCGGTGGTCGGCGACGAGATCGCCTCAGGACAGCGGTTCTAGGCCGCGGCGGCCGCGGCAGCCGCGGGAGGAGTCGTGGGAGTCAGCTGCGGGCGAAGAACTCCACCTCCGCCAGGGCCAGGTGACGGCCTTCGGTCAGGCCGACGGGTGAGCGCAGGGTCAGGCGGACCGTCTTCGCGTCGCTGACCCGGATGGGGAAGGTCTGCGGGCCCGGCTTGTCGCTGAGGGTGAGTTCCTTGCGGTGGCGTTCGCCGTCCTGCGTCGTCACCTCCAGGTCCAGTTGGAGCGCGCGGGCCTGACGGGGGTAGGACTCCGGGGACTTGGACGCGCCGTTGGTGACGATCAGATCGACGAAGCGGAACTTCTTGCGGAAGGTGTACGTCACCGAGGCGCCCGGTGACGGGGCGCCCCAGTAGCGGTTGCTCAGCCCGTCCGTGGTGTTCTTCGCGGGGTGCCGGGGTACCTCGGCGCTCGCCTCGACGGACACGGGGGTCACGGGCTTGGACTTGCCCAGCTTGTCCCGGGTGTCCTCGACCAGGGCGCGGCCGGCGGGCAGCAGCAGGAAACCGCCCGCGCACAGGGCCGCCAGCACGACCAGGACGACCAGGAAGCGCGTCGCCCGGCCCGAACCGGCCCGCACCCGGCGGCGGCCGAGCGGCCACATGGTCCGCCAC
>NZ_JACADT010000550.1:0-3822 GCF_013421635.1 Streptomyces sp. UH6
TGTGGGGGTGCCGGCGCAGCGCGGACCGGTAGGAGAGCGCCCAGTCGTGCAGCGCGTCCCGCCAGGCGGCGCCGCGCTCGAACACCGACAGGTCGACCTGCGCGCTCACCGCGTCGGCGACCGCCTCCAGGATGTCGTCCCGGCTGCGGAAATGGTTGTACAGGGAGGGCCCGCTCACCCCCAGTTCGGCCGCGAGCCGCCGGGTGGAGACCGCGGCCAGCCCCTCGGCGTCGACCAGGGAGAGGGCGGTCTCGACGATCCGGCCGGTGGAGAGCAGCGGGGTGCGCGGGCGTGGCATGGCGCACATCGTAGAGGCTCACCGCAGAGGCTCGACCGATTTAACTAGCAGTGCTAATTTAAGCCCGGACAGACGGCACAGGAATCGACCGTGGGGTGGCGCACCGTGAATCTGGGGCTCAGCGAGGAGCAGGCGGCCGTACAGGAGCTCGCCCGGGACTTCGTGGCGCGGGAGATAGCACCGCACGTCGTCGCGTGGGACCGCGCGGAGCAGGTCGACCGGGGCATCGTGAAGAAGCTCGGCGAGGTCGGCTTCCTGGGACTGACCATCGACGAGGAGTACGGCGGCTCCGGAGGCGACCACCTGGCCTACTGCCTGGTCACCGAGGAGCTGGGCCGCGGAGACTCCTCGGTGCGGGGCATCGTCTCGGTCTCCCTGGGCCTGGTCGCCAAGACCGTGCAGAGCTGGGGCACCGAGGAGCAGAAGCGCGCGTGGCTGCCCCGTCTCACCTCCGGCGAGGCGCTCGGATGCTTCGGCCTCACCGAGCCGGGCACCGGGTCCGACGCCGGCAACCTCGTCACCCGCGCGGTGCGCGACGGCGGCGACTACGTCCTCAACGGCACCAAGATGTTCATCACCAACGGCACCTGGGCCGACGTGGCGATCGTCTTCGCCCGCTCCACCGACGCGCCGGGCCACAAGGGCGTCTCCGCCTTCCTGGTCCCGACCGACACCCCCGGTCTGACCCGCAACACCATCCACGGCAAGCTCGGCCTGCGCGGCCAGGCCACCGCCGAACTGGTCCTCCAGGACGTACGGGTGCCCGCCTCCGCCCTGCTCGGCCCCGAGGGCAAGGGCTTCGCCGTCGCCATGTCCACCCTGGCCAAGGGCCGGATGTCGGTCGCCGCCGGCTGCGTCGGCATCGCCCAGGCCGCGCTGGACTGCGCGGTCGCGTACGCGGGTCAGCGCGAGCAGTTCGGGAAGACCATCGCCCACCACCAGCTGGTGCAGGAACTCCTCGCCGACATCGCGCTCGACGTGGACGCCGCCCGGCTGCTGGTGTGGCGGGTCGCCGACCTCGTCGACCGCGGGCTGCCGTTCGCCGTCGAGGCGTCCAAGGCCAAGCTGTTCGCCTCCGAGGCGGCCGTGCGCTGCGCCAACAACGCGCTGCAGGTGTTCGGCGGGTACGGGTTCATCGACGAGTACCCGGCCGGCAAGCTGCTCCGCGACGCCCGGGTGATGACCCTCTACGAGGGCACCAGCCAGATACAGAAGCTCCTCATCGGCCGCGCCCTCACGGGGGTGTCGGCGTTCTGAGCGGTTCCTCGTGAGTACGCCGGACCACCGGCGCATGAGTACGCGGGCGGATGTGCCGGGAGGCGCGTCCGCCCGATGCTTTCCCCATGACCGAGACACCCGTCAAGCAGCAGAACACCGTGGCCTTCTACGGCCAGGCGGTGGCATCGTTCGTCATCGCGCTGAGCGCGACCTGTGTCGGCATCGTGCGGATGGAGGCGAGCGCCTGGGTGCGCGGCTTCTTCACGGTCGCCGTCCTCTACCTGGTGACCTCCACCTTCACGCTGGCCAAGGTGATCCGGGACCGCCAGGAGGCGGGGGCCATCGTCAGCCGGGTGGACCAGGCCCGCCTGGAGAAGCTCCTCGCCGAGCACGACCCCTTCCAGAAGCTCTGAGGAATTCGGGGACGCACTCCCTAAGCGCCCGCTCAGCCTCCGGCGGTATGGTGGTCCCCCCGCACCTACGGCGTGCGGTCCGGAGGGTCTCCGTCCAGGGTGGGTGAGGACGGGGAGCGAGAGAGGCGAGGGCGAGCGATGAGTACGGCGGAGGAGACGACGGCCGGAAGCGGCGACGAGCGGCAGCCCTGGGCCGAGGTCACACCCGAGGCCGCCCGGCGTCTGCTGGTGGCCGCGGTGGACGCCTTCGCCGAGCGCGGCTACCACGCCACCACGACCCGCGACATCGCGGGCCGCGCGGGGATGAGTCCGGCCGCGCTCTACATCCACTACAAGACCAAGGAAGAACTGCTCGCCCGGATCAGCCGGATCGGTCACGAGAAGGCCCTCGCCATCCTGCGCGACGCCGCCGACGGCGAGGGCACGGCGGCCGAGCGGCTCGCCGAGGCGGTCAGCTCCTTCGTCCGGTGGCACGCCGCCCAGCACACCACCGCGCGGGTCGTGCAGTACGAGCTGGAGGCGCTGGGCGAGGACACCCGCGCCGACATCGTGGGGCTGCGCAAGCAGGTGGACGCGCAGGTGCGCCGGCTCGTCCAGGAGGGCGTCGAGGCGGGCGAGTTCGAGGTGCCGGACGCGCAGGGCGCCACGCTGGCGATCATGTCCCTGTGCATCGACGTCGCCCGGTGGTTCCGGGTGGACGGCCGCTGGACGCCCGACGAGGTCGGCGCGCTCTACGCCGACCTCGTGCTCAGCATGGTGGGCGCCAAGCGTTGACGTGCCGCGGCGTCCGGGCCGCGGCGTTCAGAGGTAGTACCGGGACACCGACTCGGCGACGCAGACCGGCTTGTCGCCGCCCTCGCGCTCGACGGTGAACGCCAGCGAGAGCTGGACGCCGCCCGGCACGTCCTCCACGGCGGTGATCCGCCCGGTGGAACGCAGCCGCGAGCCCACCGGCACGGGGGAGGGGAAACGCACCTTGTTGGTGCCGTAGTTGACGCCCATCTTCACGCCCTCGACGGAGAGCAGCTGCGGGCCGAAGAGCGGCAGCAGCGACAGGGTCAGGTAGCCGTGCGCGATGGTGGTGCCGAACGGGCCGCCGGCGGCCTTCTCCGGGTCGACGTGGATCCACTGGTGGTCGCCGGTCGCCTCCGCGAACAGGTCGATCCGCTTCTGGTCGACCTCGATCCAGTCGGTGTACCCGAGCTGCTCGCCCACGGCCGCCTTCAGCTCGTCGGGGGAGGTGAAGATCCTCGGCTCTGCCATGTCGCTGTCCCTGGCCTCTCGCGTCTGCGGTGCGCAATTTCTAAGCGACTGCTTAGCATGGTCGGGGCCACGCATCCTGTCAATGCGTGTGCCGGGGCGGGGTCCGGCCGGTTAGGGTCCGGGCGTGCCCCAGATCCCCGTGAAGGTCCAGGAACTCACCGTCGGCCAGCTCTCGGCCCGCAGCGGGGTGGCCGTCTCCGCGCTGCACTTCTACGAGGCCAAGGGGCTGATCAGCAGCCGGCGCACCTCCGGCAACCAGCGCCGCTACAGCCGCGACACCCTGCGGCGGGTGGCGTTCGTCCGCGCCTCGCAGCGGGTGGGCATGCCGCTCGCCGCGATCCGGGACGCGCTCGCGGAACTGCCGGACGGGCGGACACCGACCCGCGAGGACTGGGCCCGGCTGTCCGAGAAGTGGCGTGCCGAGCTGGACGAGCGGATCCGCCGCCTGGAGCGGCTGCGGGACCACCTCACCGACTGCATCGGGTGCGGGTGCCTCTCCATGACGACGTGCGGGCTGTCCAACCCGGACGACACCATCGGCGCGCGTCTGACCGGCTCCCGCCTCGCCCCGGAGTCCCGGGCGTAGGCGCGGCGGGCGCGTCGGCGCCGGTGCGGGTGGGCGGTTGGGGT
>NZ_JACADT010000551.1:0-3800 GCF_013421635.1 Streptomyces sp. UH6
TCATGGTGTACGGCTTCGGCGACGCCCGGATCTCGCCGTACGTCACCTCCTCCTCCACGGCGGAGGGCGACCCCATCACCCAGGACATCAAGGGCACCGTCGACCTGTACGACACCTCGGTGGCGCACAGCGTCCAGGTCAGCTACGACCAGACCGAGTTCGACACGATGATGAAGGAGTTCCAGGACGACGGGAACAAGGAGTACATCGAGGCGGACCTGACCGTCGACGGGGTGTTCCTGGAGGACGTCGGGCTGCGCCTCAAGGGCAACTCCACGCTCATGTCCCTGCGCGGCGGCGGTGCGGGCATGCCCGGCGGCGGCCGGACGGCGCCGGAAGGCGCCGCGGCCGGGCAGGGCGGTACCGGGCAGGCCGGTGCCTCGCGGAATGGCACCGCGCAGGGCGGCACCGCGCAGGAGGGAGCCGCGCAGGAGGGAACCACCCAGGAGGGTGCCGCCCAGGGCGGTACCGCGCCGGACCCGCAGCAGGGCGGTGGCGGTGGCCGGGGCGGGATGACGCAGTACGACCTGTCCGAGGACAAGCCGGAGGAACTGCCCTGGCTCATCAAGATCGACGAATTCGTCGAAGGCCGCGCCTACCAGGGGGAGCGGGAGATCTCGCTGCGCCCCGGCACCGGCGAGCAGCTCCCGGTCAACGAGGCGCTGGCGCTGAGCCTGATGGACTCCAGCGGCCTGAAGAACGAGCGCTACGCGTTCACCTCGTTCGAGGTGAACGGGCGGCCCGTCACCACCCGGCTCATGGTGGAGAGCCCCGACACCGAGTACGCCGAGACCTCCGGGGACGGCGACGGCGTGGTGTACAAGGCGCGGGCCGGCAGCAGCTTCGCCTACGTGGGGGACGATCCGACCGACTACGAGTCCTCGTTCAAGCAGCTCAACAAGGTCGGCAGCCAGGACCTGGAGCCGGTCATGAAGCTCGTCAAGTGGGTCGACGAGGCGTCGGACGAGGAGTTCGCGGCCGAGCTCGACCAGCACGTCGACGTCGAGTCCTTCGCCACCTACGTGGCGGCGCAGAACCTGCTGCTCAACTTCGACGACATGGCCGGACCGGGCAGGAACTACCTGCTCCGGTACGACCTGGGCACCAAGAAGTTCACCGTGCTGGGCTGGGACTACAACCTCACCTTCTCCGGCGACGCGACGGCCGGCCCGGACGACGAGATCGGCATGGGCGGCGCGCCCGGAGGGATGCCGGAGGGCGGCATGCCGGAAGGCGGGATGCCGGAGGGCATGCCGGAAGGCGGTCCGCCCGAGGGACTGCCGGAAGGACTGCCCGAAGGAATGCCCGAGGGAATGCCCGAAGGGATGCCGCAGGGCGGCGTGCCGGGCGGCCCGGGGGCGGCCCAGGGCGAGGACGGCGCCGAGGGCGAGGGCGGCCGGGGAGGCATGGGCGGCGGCGGAATGTCGGGCCACGCCCTCAAGGACCGCTTCCTGGAGTCGGACGCGTTCGACGACGTCTACAAGAAGGCCTACCAGGAGCTGTACGAGAAGTTCTACGGATCCGGCACCGCCGTGGAGTCGCTCGACCGGGTCGCCGACGCGGCGCGCGCGTCGGGCGCCGACGGCGAGGGCCTGGAATCCGCCGTGGAGAACCTGCGCACGACGGTCACCGAACGCGCCGCGGCGCTGGCGAAGGACGAGGAGGTCACCGGCTGACTCCCGCGCCCGGACGGAGCCCTCACGGCCCCGTCCGGGCGCCCGGGCATGCTCCCGCCCCCGCCCCTGCCGGAGGAGACATGCCCGCCGCGAGCACGGCTCGCGGCCCACCGCAGGTAACGTCCGGTACGGGCCCACGCCCCGGCACACCGTGGACCTCAGCGAAAGAACGGGACCGCACAGCACCATGACCGACCCTTCCGGAGCGGAGCCGCAGCACCGGCTCCTCGTCGTCGAGGACGAACCCAGCATCCGCACCCTGCTCGAGTCGACCCTGCGGCTCAGCGGCTACCGGGTGAGCAGCGTCGGGACCGGCCGGTCCGCCCTGGCCGAGGCCGAACGGCTCCACCCCGACCTGCTGCTCCTGGACGTCATGCTGCCCGACCTGGACGGCTACGAGGTGACCCGCCGGCTGCGCGAGGCGGGCAACCACGTGCCCGTGCTGTTCCTGACCGCCCGCGCCGGCGTGGACGACCGCATCAAGGGGCTGAGCGCCGGGGCCGACGACTACGTGACCAAGCCGTTCAACATCGAGGAGGTGCTGCTGCGCATCCAGGCCATCCTGCGGCGCACCCTGGGATCCGAGGCACTGCTGCCGGACACGGTCCTGCGCTACGCCGACCTCGAACTCGACGAGACCGCGCACGAGGTGCACCGGGCCGGTCAGTACGTACAGCTCTCACCGACCGAGTTCAAACTGCTCTCCTACCTCCTCGACAACGCCGGCCGGGTGCTGAGCAAGGCGCAGATCCTCGACCACGTGTGGGGCTACGACTTCGCCGGCGACACCCGCGTGGTGGAGACCTACGTCAAATACCTGCGCAAGAAGATCGACCGGTTCGAGCCGCCGCTCATCCACACGGTCCGGGGGGTCGGCTACTGCCTGCGGCTGCCGCGCGAGAACCAGGGGAACTCCGAGCAGTGAGCGTGTTCCGCCGTCCCGTCGCCCCCCGTTCCCTGCGCGGCCGCCTCGTCCTCGGTGTCACCGTGCTGGCCACGGTGGCGGTCCTCGCGTCCGAACTGGCCGGGTTCTTCGTACTGAGGTCGTGGCTCCTGGACCGGGTCGACCAGCAGCTCGCCGCGTTCCAGCCGCGGCCCCCGGCCTTCAGCGACGCCCGGCGGCCCGACGGCCCCCCGCCCGTGGCGGGCGCGGGCGCCCTGCCGTCCGACTTCCGGGTCTACTTCTACAACGCCTCCGGACAGCGTCTGGACTACGTGCTCGGCTCCGACGACACGCCGGGCCCCCGGCTCCCCGGCACCGAGGAGGAACTCGGCCTGACGGAGGGCCGGCCCGAGACGGTGGAGGCGGAGAGCGGCGACGGGAACTGGCGGGTGCTGCTGCGCACCGGACCGCAGGGCATGGGAGCCGTCGTCGCGCTGCCCCTCGACACCGTGGACGGGGCGACGTCCAAACTCCTCTGGATGGACGCCCTGCTGCTCGCCGTCACCGTCGCGGCCCTGCTGGCACTGGCCCGCGGGGTGGTGCGCCTCGGCCTGCTGCCGCTGACCCGCATGGAGCGCGCCGCCGGGGCGATCACCGCCGGACGGCTGGACCTGCGGCTGCCGGACACCGATCCCGGCACCGAGATCGGACGACTGGGCAAGGTGCTCAACACCATGCTCGACCGGCTGCAGAGGGCACTGCAGGAACGCCAGGCCTCGGAGAGCCGGCTGCGCCAGTTCGTCGCCGACGCCGGTCACGAGCTGCGCACCCCCCTGACCGCCATCCAGGGCTTCGCCCAGCTCGCCCTCCGCGCCGACCGCCGGAGCGAGGGGGAGCGACGGGAGGCCGACCGGCTCGTCGCGCAGAACGCCGAGCGCATGGGCCTGCTCGTCGACGACCTCCAGCTGCTCGCCACGCTGGACCGCGAGCCCGCCTACCAGCGGGAGAGCGTCGACCTGCTGTCGCTGGCGGCGGACGCGGTGAGCAACGCGGCCCTCCAGCGTCCGGGCCACCCCGTGACCCTGGAACCCCTCGGTGACGCACCGGGCCGCGACGACGCCCCGGAACTGGACGTCGTCGAGGCCCTGGGCGACCCGCACAGGCTGCGGCAGATCGTCGAGAACCTCCTCTCGAACGCCCGGACCCACACACCGCCCGGCACCCCGATCCACGTCCGCGTG
>NZ_JACADT010000552.1:0-3799 GCF_013421635.1 Streptomyces sp. UH6
GTGCCGCCGACGGCGCCCCTCCTGCACACGGTGACCAGGCGCGGCCCGCCCGCCCCCGCGCACGTCTTCGCTCTCGCCGCCTGACGCGACGTCCTCTCCGTCTTCCGCCGGGTCCCGCCCGGTCCGCCGGGATCCCTGGATCCGCCGGGACCACGGGCACCCGGAGCCCGGACCCTCGGGGCCGATCAGGACCTGCCGACCTGACGGGCCTCAGCGCCTGATGGGCCAGAGGGGCCTGATGGGTCTGATGGGCCTGATGGGCCTGATGGGCCTGATGGGCCTGGCGGGCCTCAAGGGCCTGCCCTTCCGCACCACCGGAACCGGACCGGACGCCGCCGTCGCGCGGCCCGGCGCGCCCGCGCGCCGTCCGACCGAATCCCCGTGTGACATCCGGAAGTGGAGTCCCCCATGAAGGCAACCCGAATCGCCGCCGCCCTCGCCGCGGCCGGCGCGTCCGTCCTGCTCCTGTCCTCGCCGTCCTTCGCGCACGTCAGCGTGCAGCCGGAGGGCGCCGCGGCCAAGGGTGGCTACGCCACCGTGGCGTTCAAGGTCCCCAACGAGCGGGACGACGCCTCGACCACCAAGCTCGAGGTCAACTTCCCGGCCGACCACCCGCTGGCGTCCGTGATGCCCCAGCCGGTCCAGGGCTGGGACGTCGAGGTGACCAGGAGCAAGCTCGACAAGCCGCTCGACCTGCACGGCCGCAAGGTCGACGAGGCCATCACCAAGATCGTCTGGACCGCCGAGGACGAGAAGAAGGGCGGCATCCAGCCCGGCTTCTTCCAGAAGTTCCCGGTCTCGGTCGGCCCGCTGCCCGAGGACGCCGACGAACTCGTCTTCAAGTCGCTCCAGACGTACTCGAACGGCGAGGTCGTACGCTGGATCGAGCTCCAGGAGGGCGAGGAGGAGCCCGACAGCCCCGCCCCGGTGCTGCAGCTCTCCGCCGCGGCCGGGGACGGGCACGGCACCGCCAAGGACGACGACTCCGCAGCCTCCGGCAAGAACGCGGAGGAGGCCCACGAGGACGACGCCCACGAGAGTGCCGCCGGCGCCACGGACACCGCGGCCCGGGTGCTCGGCGTGGTGGGCATCGTGATCGGCGTGGCCGGTGTCGCCTTCGGCGTCCTCGCCCGTCGCCGTACCGCCTGACCGACCCCATTCAGCCCTACGGCCGTCGCCGGGGCGCGTCCTGACGCGTCCCGGCGGCGTCCGGGTCCACCCCCTGGGACACGAAACTCCATGCGCAACAAGATCTGCACCGCGGCCGCCCTGCTCGCCGCCGCCCTCACGCTCTCCGCCTGCACGTCCGGCGAGCCCGCTCCCGAGAAGCCGGGAACCGCGGTGACCGAGGTGACGCCCGACGACAAGGCGGCCACCGTGCTCGACACGCCGTTCGAGAAGCCCGACCTGGTGCTCACCGACACCCACGGCAAGGAGTTCGACCTCCGCGAACAGACGCAGGGCAGGCCGACCCTCCTCTACTTCGGCTACACCAACTGCCCCGACGTCTGCCCGCTGACCATGAACAACCTCGCCGTGGCCAAGAAGCAGCTTCCCGAGGAGCAGCAGGACGACCTGCGGGTCGTCTTCGTCACCACCGACCCCGAGCGGGACACCGCCGGGGAGCTCGGCGCCTGGCTCAAGGGCATCGACACCGACATCATCGGCCTGACCGGCGACTTCGCCACCATCCAGGCCGGCGCCCGCACCCTGGGCATCACCATCGAGGAGCCGGTGAAGGAGAAGGACGGCACCGTCGTGTCCACCCACGGCACCCAGGTCGTCGCGTTCTCCCCCAAGACCGACCAGGGGTACGTCCTCTACGGCGAGGACACCACCGTCGACGACTACACCGCGGACCTGCCCGCGTTGATCAAGGGCGCGAAGCCGTGAGCGGTGCGGACCGGGGGCGCGCCCGCACGGCCCGGGCGCGCCGGGGCCGTGGGCGCCTGCCCTCCGCCGTCGTCGCCGTGCTCGCCCTGCCACTCGCCGCCTGCGGCGGGCCGGACGGGCCGGAGCTGTCGGTGCGGGACGCCTACATGCCCCAGCCGGTCTCCGACTCGCTGGCCGCCGGCTTCCTGACCGTGGTCAACGAGGGCGACCGGCCGGCCGAGCTGACCGGCGTCTCCAGCGACCTGGCCGCCTCGGTCACCGTCCACGAGACGGTGGACGGGGCGATGCGTCCCGCGGAATCCGTCGACGTCCCCGCCGAGGGGCGGCTGACGCTCGAGTCCGGCGCCACCCACCTGATGTTCGAGGGCCTGACCCGCCGGCCCACGGAGGGCGAGACGGTCACCGTCGAGCTCCGCTTCAAGGACGCCGATCCGGTCACCGTCGAGATGCCGGTCGAGTCGGCCACCTACACACCGTCGCACCAACGGCACTAGGGAGGGACCACCGTGACGCCGACCATCGCACCCCGCGCCGCAACCGCCGCGCGTACGCGGACCGCTCGTGTCCTGGCACTGCTGCTGCTCGCCGTGGCCGCGCTGATGCTGGCCGGGGCCGGTCCGGCGTCCGCGCACGCCGCGCTCACCGGCAGCGACCCCCAGCAGGGAGCGGTGGTCGAGCAGGCTCCCGAGCAGGTGACGGTCACCTTCTCCGAGAAGGTCGCCGTCTCCGCCGACTCCCTCCGGGTGCTCGACCCCAAGGGCAACCGCGTCGACACCGGCAAGGCGCCCTCGGTCGAGGGGACCACGCTCAGGGCCGAACTGACGCCGGGGCTGCCGGAGGGCACCTTCACGGTGGCCTACCAGGTGGTCTCCGAGGACAGCCACCCGGTCTCCGGCGCGTACACCTTCTCGGTGGGCGCGCCCTCCACGACCTCGGTGGCCCTTCCCGAGGAGACCGCGGGCGGCGGGGTCGTCAGCACGCTCTACGGCGTCGCGCGGTACGTCTCGTACGCCGGGTTCACGGTGCTGGTCGGCGGTGCGGCGTTCGTGCTGGTCTGCTGGCGGCAGGGCGCCGGGGTCCGCGCACTGCAGCGGCTGGTCGTCGGCGGCTGGCTGGCGCTGACCACGGGAACCCTGGCGCTGCTGCTTCTGCGGGGGGCGTACATCAGCTCCGGCACGGTGGGCGACGTCCTCGACATGGGTCAGCTCGCGCAGGTGCTGCAGAGCCGTACGGGTGCCGCGCTGGTGTGCCGGCTGCTGCTGCTCGCGGTGGCCGCGCTCTTCGTGGCGGTCCTCTTCGGCACCTACCAGCGGCGGGCGGACGGCGAGGAGAAGCGGGACCTGTCGTTCGGCCTGGCACTGGGCGGTGTGGTCGTCTCCGCGGGTCTCGCGGCCACCTGGGCCCTCTCGGAGCACGCCTCCGCAGGGCTCCAGCCGGGGATCGCGATGCCGGTGGACGTGGTCCACCTGCTGGCCGTGGCCCTGTGGCTGGGCGGTCTGGCGGCCCTGCTCGTGGCCCTGTACCGGGGACCCGCTCAGGACGCGGTGGACCGTCGGGCGGTACGCCGTTTCTCCCGGGTGGCCTTCGCCTCGGTGGCGGCCCTGGCGGTCACCGGCCTCTACCAGTCGTGGCGGCAGGTCGGCTCGTGGGAGGCCCTCACGGGCACGTCGTACGGCCGGCTGCTGATCGTGAAGGGAGGTCTGATCGCCGTCCTGGTGGGCGTCGCGTGGATCTCCCGCCGGTGGACCCAGCGGCTCGGCGACGCGACGCCGGACGCGGACGGTGTGACCGCCGGTGCGGATTCGGACGCAAGCGGTGTGGTGGTCGCCGCCGGTACCGCTTCGGCTGCGGAGGCCGACGCCGCGGAGGCCGACGCCGCGTCGAGTGCCGGTCCCACGGCGGACGC
>NZ_JACADT010000553.1:0-3794 GCF_013421635.1 Streptomyces sp. UH6
CCTCGCGGCCCTCGTGGGTCACCGTCCGCGGCCGGGCGGCCCGGGTACGGACCTGCCATCCGCCGACCGGGACGAGGTCCTCGGCCAGTTCGTCGGCCGTGTAGAAGAGGTCCGGCTCCGGCGGCCGCGGGACGGCGCCCTCGTCGAGGTCGCGGGGGTGGTGCGCGACCACCACCAGGCTGCCGCCGGGGGCGACGGCCTCGGCGAGGCCGGCGAAGACCTGGCGCCGGACGGCGGAGGGCAGGTGCAGGAAGGCCGTGAACACCAGGCCGTACGCGCCCGTCTCCGGCACCTGGTCCAGCACGTCGGTCCACCGCCAGGTGAGCCGCCCGGCCAGCTCCGGCGGAGTGTGCACGGCGGCCCGCTCCAGGGCCACCCGCGAGACGTCCGTGCCGGTGACCGTCCACCCCTGCCGCGCCAGCCAGATCGAGTCCGCGCCCTCCCCGCAGCCGGCCTCCAGCGCGCGTCCGGGCGTCAGGCCGGAGACCTCCTCGACCAGTGCGGGGTTGGGGTTCCCGCTCCACAGGCGCTCGGCCGAGGAGTAGCGGTCGTCCCAGAAGGCGGCGGTGAAGCGGGGGTCGTCGGTCATGCTGCGCAGGTTAGCCGACGACCTGTCCCGGTCCGGAGGACGACAGGCGGCGGACGAGCCGCACCAGGGCGCCGATGGCCAGTGACTGGAGCAGCGCGGCGAGCGCGATCGTCAGGTAGGGGGCCCACGCGGCGTCGGTCCACGGGAACAGCGGGGCGACGAGGAAGAAGGCCGGTGAGGTCAGCAGCATCGGATACACCAGGCCGAAGCCGTAGTCGCCGTTGCCGAATCCGTGGACCGCCACCTCCAGCGCGAGCACGGATCCGGCGACCACGCCGAGGTAGATGCGCGACGCGAGGTTGCCGAAGGTCATCCGGCCCAGCGTCCGCAGTATGTGTCCGACGGTCATGACTGCTCCTCGGTTCTCCCTGTCCCCGTCCCCGGCCGGGTGCGAGTTCCCCCTCAGCATCGGGTCCGGCCGTGCCCGCCGCCTGAGTAGCGGTACTCAACTGCCTTCCGGGTACGTGCGCGGGTGAGGGTGGGTGAACGCGCCCGCCCCCGCAGGCGTCAGGCTCTGCGGGGGCGGGGCCCGCCTCCGTGGCGGGGGAGGTGGGGAGGCGGGGCGGAGGGGTGGGCGTCAGCCCAGGGCGTGGACGTGCGGGCCGACGGCGTTGGACCAGGCGTTGCCGGCGGTGGCGTCCCAGTTGGTCGACCAGGTCATCGCGCCCCGCAGGTCCGGGTAGGCCTTGGAGGGCTTGAAGGAACCGCAGTTGGTGAGCTTGGTCAGGCAGTCCAGGGCGTTGTTGACGATGGTCGGCGAGACGTAGCCGCTGCCCGCTCCGCGGGTGGAGGCGGGGACGCCGATGCCGACCTGGGAGGGCGCGAGCCCGCCCTGGAGCTGGATGCAGGCGAGGGCGGTGAGGAAGTCGACCGAGCCCTGCGAGTAGACCTTGCCGTCGCAGCCCAGCATCGAACCGCTGTTGTAGTACTGCATGTTGACGACGGTCAGGATGTCCTTGATGTTCAGCGCCGTCTGGAAGTACGAGCCCGACGTCGACTGCATGTCGATGGTCTGCGGGGCCATGGTGATGATCAGGTCCGGCCCGGCCTTCGCCGACAGGGAGCGCAGCGCCTGCGTCATGTAGGTGGCGTTGAGGCCGTTCTCGAGGTCGATGTCGACGCCGTCGAAGCCGTACTCCTGCATCAGCGCGTACACCGAGTTGGCGAAGTTGGTCGCGGAGGCCGAGTCGGCCACCCGGACCGCGCCGAGCTCGCCGCCGACGGAGATGATGACCTTCTTGCCGGCCGCCTGCTTGGCGCGGACGTCGGCCTTGAACTGCGCCTCGGTGTAGCCGTTCAGGCCGGCCGAGTCGAGGGTGAAGTCGACGGTGCCCGGTGTGGCCGTGGCGTCGGCGAAGGCGACGGCGATGATGTCGTACTGGTTCTGCACCTGGGCCAGGGTCTGCACGGCCGCGCCGTTGTTGAAGTTCTGCCAGTAGCCGGTGACCGCGTGCTTGGGCAGCCCGGTGCCGCCCCCGCCGTCCGTGGGCCCGGTGGTCGCGGCCACCGTGGCGGACTTCGCCGACTCGCCGGCCGCGTTGGAGGCGGTGACCTGGAACGAGTAGGCGGTGGAGGCCGAGAGACCCGTGACCGTGGCCGAGGTGCCGGTGGTGGTCGCCACCGGGGTGCCGCCCCGGTAGACGGTGTAGCCGGTGGCGCCCTGGACGGTGTTCCAGGTCAGGGAGACGGAGGACGAGGTCGTCCCGGACACCGTCAGCCCGGCCGGGGCCGCGGGCAGGGCCGGCTCCTCGGGCCCGCCGCCGTCACCGCCGCCGCCGTCGGGGCCGAAGACCGAGAGGTCGTCGACGTAGTAGGCCGCCTGGCCGTACCAGCCGTGGGTGTAGACGGTCACCGACGTGGTGTTGGCGCCGGTGGTGAAGGTGGTGCGCAGCTCCTTCCAGGAGCCGGAGTCGGGGGTCCAGGTGGAGGTGTCCGTGGTGCCGGTGCCCGTCACGCCCAGGTAGGCGTACCCACCCTGGACCCAGCTGCTCAGCGTGTAGGTCGAGTTGGGCCGCACGGCGACGACCTGGCTGCACCGGGCGTTGTCCTGGCCGGCCGGGGTGGCCTTCAGGGCGCGGGAGCCCCCGTGCACCGGGGAGGTGACGGCCGCGCCGCTGGCCGCCGAACAGGTCCAGTTCGTGAGGCCGGACTCGAAGCCGCCGTTGCGCACGTTGTTCACGTCGGCGGCGGAGGCGGGGACGACGCCCAGCGCGGTCGCGCCGAGCGCGAGCGCGGCGGTCAGGGCGGTGGCGAGTACCCGGGGTCTCGCCGGGGGAGGAGAGAGGGTGGGGAGGGTACGCGTGAACTGCATGGGGGCTCCCTGCGGGTGAGGGGGTGGCGGGGCGCGGCGAGAGGTGCGACCGGGGGTGGCCGGACCGCTCGCAACGGCGAGTTCAAGCCGGTCTAGACCAACTTGGTCCAGACCAATGCCGGTGTCAAGAGTGCGGCGGCCACAGCAACTGATGTGTGCCGAAAGCGAGTTGGCGCATATGCGGAAACGGCGTGATCATCGGACAGGTCGCGGTTGAGACGATCTCGACCAATCGGGTGTCGGATGCCGTGACCCGGGGATATCGTGCTGGTGAAAGCGCTGCGCACGTGAAGACCGGGGCCGACGGGGAGGGTGGAGCGGTGCCGACTGCCATCAGCGTGTCCGGTTCCGGCCTGGTGCTTCCCTCCGCCGACCGGCACACCCCGCCCGCCGCCCTCCAGCCACGGGCCACCGTCGAGGACACCGTCTACGAGCTCAACGCGCTCGTGGAACAGCACGGTTACGTCGTCGCCGTGCACCCGGCCGTCACCGACCCGGCCGTCGTGCGGCGGCTGCACACGGCGCGCTCCCTGCTGGAGACGGACCGGATCGCCATCCTGGCCGCCGACCTCCCGCCGCTCGGAGTCGCCCTCCTCGTCCAGCAGTTACGGCAGCTGAGCGTCTGCGACTTCGGGCCCGGGGTGCTCGCCTCGGCGGCACGGCTGCTCGCGCACTACATCTACGCGGGCGCCCTCCTCAACTCCGTGGCCAAGCTGGACCACGTCCCCGTCACGCTCACCGCACACGCCAAGTCCTGGATGCCCGGGGCCCAGTTCGCGGTGCTCGCCACGCCGCGGCCGGCGCTGGTCCGGCTCGGTGGCGAAGGCCGCCTGCCCGGGCCGGAGTTCGGCACCCGCATGGTGGCGGCCACCGGTCCCGGCTTCGGCGGGACCA
>NZ_JACADT010000554.1:0-3787 GCF_013421635.1 Streptomyces sp. UH6
CCCGGCGGAGCGCTCCCGCGCCCGCCGGGCCGTGGCATGTCCGCCCCACGTCAGAGCGGTGCGGGACCCGTGTCGGACCTTCCGGGGCGCCTCCGCGGAAAACCTTCGTGAACTTCTTCACAAGGAATTGGCCCCTGGAGGGCGACAAGTGGGCCGAAGGGCCGTCCCCGGGGGGCGGAACCGGGGGTTCCGGGCGTTCGGGGGAGGCGTTCGCGGGGAGCCGCCGACGGTTGCCCGCACCGTTGTTTCGTGATCCTCACACCGCTCTTACATCGACAAGGAGCAGCTCACGGGGCATTGACAACGACAGTGGGGTGCACAGCGTTCCCCACTCGCACAATGATCTGGATCACTGCGAGCCGCGCAGTGTAGCAGAGCACCGGTAGAACCTTGTGAAGGGGCGCACGAACGGCACCCGCTTACCGGGTGGATACTCGATGCCATGAGCACCACGGAGCGTCCCAGGATCCTCGTTGTAGGCGGTGGGTACGTAGGCCTGTACGCGGCGCGACGCATTCTGAAGAAGATGCGCTTCGGCGAGGCGACCGTCACGGTCGTCGACCCGCGCTCGTACATGACCTACCAGCCCTTCCTCCCCGAAGCCGCCGGCGGCAACATCTCGCCGCGCCACGTCGTCGTCCCGCTGCGACGCGTGCTGCGCAAGGCCGAGGTGCTGACCGGTCGCGTCACCACCATCGACCAGGACCGCAAGGTCGCTACGGTCGCCCCGCTCGTCGGCGAGGCCTACGAGCTCCCCTTCGACTACCTCGTGGTCGCGCTCGGCGCGGTCTCGCGGACCTTCCCGATCCCGGGTCTGGCCGAGCAGGGCATCGGCATGAAGGGCGTGGAGGAGGCCATCGGCCTGCGCAACCACGTCCTGGCCCAGCTGGACAAGGCCGACTCGACGACCGACGAGGAGATCCGCCGCAAGGCGCTCACCTTCGTCTTCATCGGCGGCGGCTTCGCCGGCGCCGAGACGATCGGCGAGGTCGAGGACATGGCCCGCGACGCGGCCAAGTACTACAAGAACGTGTCCCGCGAGGACATGCGCTTCGTCCTCGTCGACGCCGCGGACAAGATCCTCCCCGAGGTCGGTCCCAAGCTCGGCCAGTACGGCAAGCAGCACCTGGAGTCGCGCGGCGTCGAGGTGCACCTGTCCACCTCCATGGACTCCTGCGTCGACGGCCACGTGGTCCTGAAGAACGGCCTCGAGGTCGACGCGGGCACCATCGTGTGGACCGCCGGCGTCAAGCCGAACCCGGTGCTCTCCCGCTACGGCCTGCCGCTCGGCCCCCGCGGTCACGTGGACTGCGCCCCGACCCTGCAGGTCCAGGGCACCGACTACATCTGGGCCGCGGGCGACAACGCCCAGGTCCCGGACCTGGTCGGCCGTGCCGCCGGCAACCCCAACGCCTGGTGCCCGCCGAACGCGCAGCACGCGCTGCGTCAGTCGAAGGTCCTGGGTGACAACGTCCTCTCGGCGATGCGCGGCTTCCCGCAGAAGGACTACAAGCACGCCAACAAGGGCGCGGTGGCGGGCCTCGGCCTCCACAAGGGCGTGGCGATGATCGTCATGGGCAAGATGAAGATCAAGCTCAAGGGCCGTCTCGCCTGGTACATGCACCGTGGCTACCACGGCATGGCCATGCCGACCTTCAACCGCAAGATCCGCGTCCTCGCGGACTGGACCCTCGGCGCGCTGACCAAGCGCGAGGTCGTCTCGCTGGGCGCCATGGAGCACCCGCGCGAGGAGTTCTACGAGGCCGCCAAGCCGGCGCCGGCCGTCCCGGCCGCGGCCACCGGCGGCACGTCCGGGAAGGTCGAGGAGAAGGCGAAGGCCTGACCTCCCGTCACCTTTCCGAGCCCGAAGGGGCTGCCCACCTTCCGTGGTGCGGGCAGCCCCTTCGGGCTTTTCGGGGTGCACGACCGGGTTGCCGCCGGTTGCGGGGGGTTGCCGCACGGTTGCCGGGAGTTGTCGCCGTTGCTTTTCGGCCGATCGTTTGCTTTTCGGACGCCGATGGCCGACGGCGCCGATGTTTCGCGATGTTTCGGTGACGCGGCCTGTTTACAGGGGGTTCACACGCGCCCTATGGTCCCAAGTGGGAGCGCTCCCACCCCCACGTTTCAATGTCATGCTCCTGTCGCGCACTTGGCCGACGGCCCGGCCGCGCCGACACCGGCATGACCGGCGAAAGGTCACGTGCCGTGATCAGATTCACCCGCCGCTTAGGCGGCACGAAGCGCAAGACATCGTTGCTCACCGCGTTCGCCACCGCGCTTTCCGGCCTCGGCCTGGTGCTGATCGCACAGGGACCCGCCGAGGCCCACGGCGTGGCCATGTCCCCCGGCTCGCGGACCTACCTCTGCTACAAGGACGCGGTGTCCGGATCCGGCGGGGTGTCGCCGACCAACGCGGCCTGTGCCGCCGCCATCGCCCAGAGCGGCTCCTCGTCGCTGTACAACTGGTTCGCGGTGCTCGACTCCAACGCCGGCGGGCGCGGAGAGGGCTACGTGCCCGACGGGACCATCTGCAGCGCCGGTGACCGGTCCCCCTACGACTTCAAGGGCTACAACCTGGCCCGCAACGACTGGCCCAAGACCCACCTGACGTCGGGTGCCAGCATCCAGCTGAAGTACAGCAACTGGGCCGCCCACCCGGGCGAGTTCCGGGTGTACATCACCCGCCAGGGCTGGTCCCCCACCTCTCAGCTGAAGTGGTCCGACCTGTCGCTGGTCCAGACCGTCTCCAACCCGCCGCAGTCGGGCTCGGTCGGCACGGACGGTGGCCACTACTACTGGAACACCCCGCTTCCGTCCGGGCGTTCCGGTGACGCGCTGATGATGGTCCAGTGGGTGCGGTCGGACAGCAACGAGAACTTCTACTCCTGCTCCGACATCGTCTTCGACGGCGGCAACGGTGAGGTCACGGGCATCCGTAACGGCTCGACCCCGCCGCCCACCACCCCGCCGCCCACCACGCCTCCGCCGACCACCCCGCCGCCCACCACGCCGCCGCCCACCGGTGGGGAGAGCTCCTGCATGGCCCACTACAAGGTGGTGAACGCCTGGAACGGTGGCTTCCAGGGCGAGGTCCAGGTCATGAACCACGGCACCGCCGCCACCAAGGGGTGGAAGGTCAACTGGACCCCGGGCAGCGGAACCAGCATCACCAGCCTGTGGAACGGCAGTCAGACCACATCGGGCGGGGCCGTGACGGTCTCCAACACGGCCCACAACGGGTCGATACCGGTGAACGGTTCGACCACCTTCGGGTTCACCGCCAACTCGACGGGCAACAACCTGCCGTCCGGCACCATCTCCTGCACGGCCTCCTAGCCGCACAGGACCGCACCTCCTGAGGGTGACGGGCCTGTGGGCAGCCGCCCGGCTGTCCACAGGCCCGGCACGGGGCACCGCGGCGACTCGAGCGGACCCCTAGGGGCAAGAGGTGGAATCTCGTCAATCACCGTTCGACGAGGGTCGCCGGGCGTCCGACTCCTGGCGGGAGCGGAGCCGAACGAGGGTTTCTGACGGGTCGTCAGAGACCCGTAAAATAAGACAACTTCGTAGGTGTGCGGCTGTTCGAAAGGGGTCCCGCCGCTAGGCTCAGGCCTCGCTGCGCGCCCATGACCGGCCCGGGTGGTGGAATGCAGACACGGCGAGCTTAAACCTCGCTGCCCCTCGGGGGCGTACCGGTTCGAGTCCGGTTCCGGGCACACCCGTTCAACCGGCCCTGATCTGTCAGAGGGCCTCCCGCGCCGGTGCGGCGCCCAGCCGGGCGCCGCAC
>NZ_JACADT010000555.1:0-3766 GCF_013421635.1 Streptomyces sp. UH6
TGCCCGCCCGCGCCCGGCCGAGGGTCACACCGCTGGCGATGACGCCGATGTGGCTGAACGCCTGCGGGAAGTTGCCCATGAACTCGCCCGTGGACGGATGGATCTGCTCCGAGAGGAGTCCGGTCGTGCTGGCCCGCGCGCACAGGGCCACGTACAGCTCCTCGGCCTCGTCCAGCCGGCCCTGGCCGACCAGGTTGTCGACCAGCCAGAAGCTGCACAGCAGGAACGCCCCCTCGTCACCGGCGAGCCCGTCGGGGGACTCGTCGTGCAGGTAGCGGTAGAGCAGCCCGCCGCCCGCCGAGAGACGCTCGGCCACCGCGGCCGTCGTCGCCACCATCCGCGGATGGTCCACGGGGACGACCCCGCGGAGCGGCAGGGCGAGCAGGCTGGCGTCGACCGCGCCCCCGCCGGAGAGGGACACGCTCAGGGTCTTCGCGTCCTCGTCCCAGGACCGGTTCAGGATGAGTTCCCGCAGCTCGTCGGCCGCGGCCCGCCACTCCGCGACGCGTCCCGGCAGCCCGTGCCGCTCGGCGATCCGCACCGCCCGGTCCAGGGCCACATGGCACAGTCCCGCCGAGTAGGTGAAGGCGTCACCCTCGTTGCGCACCTCCCAGATGCCCTGGTCCGGCTGGCGCCAGGCGGTGGCCGCCTGGTCCGCGAGCCCGGCCAGGCTGGACCACAGGGCGGGCTGGATCTCGCCGCCGGCCAGCAGCCACTGGTCGGCGCAGTCCAGGATCTCGCCGTAGACGTCGTGCTGGCGCTGGTCGGTCGCGCCGTTGCCCCAGCGCACGGGGGCCGAGCGCCGGTAACCCTCCAGCTCGCCGTCCACCATCTCGTCGGGGACCGCGAGCCCGTCGAGGGTGTACATGATGCGGGGCCGCCCACTCTGCTCGAACGCGTCGAGGACCCAGCCGAGGAACGAGTCGGCCTCGCCCTGGAAGCCGATGCGCCGCAGGGCGAACACGGCGAAGGCCGCGTCCCGGATCCAGGCGTAGCGGTAGTCCCAGTTGCGGATGCCGCCGATGGGGGCGGGGAGGGAGGAGGTGGGCGCGGCGACGAGCGAGCCGTCCGACCAGTCGTCGCACATCTTCAGGCTGAGCGCGGACCGCCTGACCAGGGGTTCTTCCGGGCCCTCGTAGGTGAACCCCGTCATCCAGCGATGCCACGCCTCACTGGTCGCGGCGAGCATGGCATCGGTGTCGAAGCGGTGATGACGGTGGAAGCGCCCCCAGGAGAGGACCAGGTCGAGACGGTCGCCCTCCCGCATGTCGTAGCTGTTGCGGAGACCGTCGAGGGGACGGCTGCCGCGCAGGTGCAGCCGCAGCCCCCGCTGCCGGTAGGGCCGCAGCTCGACCCCGCTGAACAGGGCCCGCGTCTGCGCGCCGCCCCTGGGCTGCAGATCCGCCCTCAGCCGGACGTGGCCGGAGAGGACCCGGGCCGAGCGCACGAGCTCGGCGCGCCCGGCGGGGGTGTCGTCGGTGAGGTCGGCGCCCGGGCGGAGCGTGAGGGCGTCCGTGAGCCGCACGACACCGTCGGGGGTGCGCAGGTCCGTGACGAGCACCCCGGTGTCCCGCACGTACCACTGCCGGGCCTCGACCAGGCCCTCCGGAGCGACGGTGAAGTGCCCGCCACGGCTGTGGTCCAGGAGCCCGCAGAACAACGGCTCGGAGTCGAACCGGGGCAGGCACATCCAGGGAATGGACCCGTCGAGCCCGACCAGCGCCGCGGTCGTGCCGTCACCGATGAGCCCGAGGTCCTCCAGCGGCAGGTACCCGTCGCGTCTGCGGACCGGCCGGAACGGTGGATCGGGGTCGTACATGGGACCTCGCTCTTCCCGGAGACGTGGACATCGAGGGTCACCCTCGTCACCACGTTGGCAGAGGGCCCAGGAGGGCGCGAGGCGACCAGGGGGGAACTGGTGCGAGCGGGTGACCGGCGGGCGCTTCACCCGCGGCGACGGCGGTCCCGGGTTCCGTGGAGATCCCGCGGGCAGCCCCTTGTGGGGGAGACGCGGGGTGCCGCACGCAGCGGACGCGCTTGACGTCCCGTCAGGATGCGGGTAGGGATGCACCGGGGGCGGCCTCTGCCGGAGCGCCGGCGCGTACGTGCGGGTGAACCCGGCACCGGAGTCACCGGCGAGTTCCCGGTGGCATCACGGCCGCAAGCCCGGGAGCCCGGAAGCCCGGGAGCCATCAGCCAGGGGGCACCGTTGACAGCCGTCTTCCCCGCACAGGAGCCGGTCGAGCTCGTCGTCTTCGACTGCGACGGCGTGCTCGTGGACAGCGAGCCCATCGCCGTGCGGACACACGTCGCCCTGGGCGCCGAACTGGGCTGGCCGCTGAGCGAGTCCGACGTCATGCACCGCTTCGTCGGCCGCTCGACCACCTCCATCGGCGAGCAGATCGCCGAGCGCCTCGGCCGGGAGACGGCCCGGACCTGGGGCGAGCGGTTCCAGGAGATGCACGCCGTGGCCGTGGACGAGAGCCTGACCCCGGTCGACGGCATCGTGGAGGCCCTGGACGGTCTGGAACGAGCCGGCCTCCCACCGGCCAACTGGTGCGTCGCCTCCAGCGGCAGCCACCAGAAGATGCGCCACACCCTGGGCAAGGTGGGCCTGTACGAGAGGTTCGAGGGGCGGATCTTCAGCGCCCACGAGGTCGAACGGGGCAAGCCCGCACCGGACCTCTTCCTCCACGCCGCGCGGCGGACAGGCGTCGACCCGTCGCGTTGCGTCGTCGTGGAGGACAGCAGGTTCGGAGTCCAGGCTGCCGCCGCCGCGGGGATGCGGTCCGTCGGATACGCGGGGGGCCTCACCCCGGCGCACTGGCTCACCGGGCTCGCGACGGTCGTCCTCACCGACATGCGCCTCCTGCCCGCCCTGGTCACGGCGAGGCGGACGGCGGATGCCACCGGAGAGTGAGCGCACCTCCCTGCTCGGGGCCGGGGCCGGGGCCGGGACGGTGCCGACCGCCGCGGCGGGCACTCCCCGGTGCGGTGCGGGATACTCTCCGGATGGGTTCACGCACTTCCCGGGGCGGCCGGCCGGTCACGATCCGCAGGGCCGTCGCGCGGGATGCCAAACGGCTCACGCGGCTCGTGCGTGGCTCGGGCGCCTACGAGGGCAAATGGGCGGCCGCGGTCGCGGGCTACCGGGTCGGTCCTGATTACCTCGAGGCCCACCGCGTCTTCGTGGCCGTCGGCGGCGACGAGGACGGAGGCCGGATCCTCGGGTTCTACTCGCTCGTCCTCGCTCCACCGGAGCTCGATCTGCTCTTCGTCGCCGACGAAGCGCAGGGGCGGGGGATCGGACGCCTGCTCGTCGCGCACATGAAGTCGCAGGCCCGGGCCGCCGGGCTCGACCGTGTCGAGGTCGTGTCGCATCCTCCCGCCGAGGACTTCTACCACCGCGTCGGAGCGGTGCGGACCGGGACCGTGCCGGCGAACCCGCCCGCCGTTCCGTGGGACCGTCCCGCGTTCGAGTTCCGCATCTCTTCGGAATGACTGCCGAGGCAGGGGATCACGCCCCGGCGGCCTCGCCGTCTCAGGGCGTGTCCCGGGCGCCGAGGCCGAACAACCGGTCGTCGCTCCACCACTCCGGCGTCTCGTCGACGACCGGGGTGAGTTCCAGCAGCGTCACCTCGTTGCGGCCCAGGACGAGGTCCACGTCGGCACGTCCGCCGGTGACGGGCACGCTCCGGTGCGAGCGGGCGGGCTCGGCGGCCTCGCGGAGCGCGTCGAGCTGCCGGTCTCCGGGTGCGAGCGGCCG
>NZ_JACADT010000556.1:0-3758 GCF_013421635.1 Streptomyces sp. UH6
CGGGCCGTCCCGACCATCGGCTTCCGCCGCTCCGGCTGACCCGCCCGCCCCGTGCCCGACGCACCGTCCGACGCACCGTCCGCCGGACCGGACGTCACCCCTCCCGGGGACCTGTCCGGCGGCGGCAAAAGCCCTGGGGGGTTGACCGTGACCCGTCGTACCCTGGGGAACGGAAGGCCCCCTGTGGCGGGCGAACCCCAGCGAGGAGGATGTGCAGGCCTACGAGCCGGCCCATGACGCAGACACCCCATGCCCCAGGTCCCGCCGAGGGACCCGCACGAGCGCAGATCACCGTCCCCGCGAAGCACCCGATGGTGACGGTGCTGGGGTCCGGCGACTCCCTGCTGCGCGTGATCGAGACGGCCTTCCCCGGGGCCGACATCCATGTCCGGGGCAACGAGATCAGCGCGGTGGGCGAGCCGGCGGACGTGGCCCTCATCCAGCGGCTGTTCGCAGAGATGATGCTGGTGCTCCGCACCGGGCAACCGATGACGGAGGACGCGGTGGAACGTTCGATCGCCATGCTGAAGGCAGGCGCAGACGGCAACGGACAGGGCCAGGAGACGCCGGCACAGGTGCTGACGCAGAACATCCTGTCCTCGCGCGGCCGCACCATCCGCCCGAAGACGCTCAACCAGAAGCGCTACGTCGACGCCATCGACAAGCACACCGTCGTCTTCGGCATCGGACCGGCCGGTACGGGCAAGACGTACCTCGCGATGGCGAAGGCAGTGCAGGCCCTGCAGTCCAAGCAGGTCACCCGGATCATTCTGACCCGCCCGGCGGTCGAGGCCGGCGAGCGGCTCGGCTTCCTGCCCGGAACGCTCTACGAGAAGATCGACCCGTACCTGCGCCCGCTGTACGACGCGCTGCACGACATGCTCGACCCCGACTCGATCCCCCGTCTGATGGCGGCCGGGACGATCGAGGTCGCGCCGCTCGCCTACATGCGCGGCCGGACGCTCAACGACGCCTTCATCATCCTGGACGAGGCCCAGAACACCTCGCCCGAACAGATGAAGATGTTCCTGACCCGTCTCGGCTTCGACTCCAAGATCGTGATCACCGGTGACGTGACCCAGGTCGACCTTCCGGACGGCACCAAGTCGGGTCTGCGCCAGGTGCAGCACATCCTGGACGGCGTCGAGGACGTCCACTTCGCCCGGCTGTCGTCCCAGGACGTCGTCCGGCACAAGCTCGTCGGACGTATCGTCGATGCCTACGAGAAGTACGACAGCACGCACGGCACCGAGAACGGCTCCCACAAGGGCGGCCGCGGCCGGTCCGGGCACAAGGGGAAGTAGACCGAGCGGCACCATGGCGATCGACGTCAACAACGAATCGGGCACCGGGATCGACGAGGAGTCGGTCCTCGACATCGCCCGCTACGCCCTCGCGCGGATGCGCATCCACCCCCTCGCCGAGCTGTCGGTGATCGTGGTGGACGCCGACGCCATGGAGCAGCTGCACATCCAGTGGATGGACCTGCCCGGTCCCACCGACGTGATGTCCTTCCCGATGGACGAGCTGCGTCCGCCGTCCAAGGACGACGAGGAGCCCCCGCAGGGGCTCCTCGGCGACATCGTCCTCTGCCCCGAGGTCGCCGAGAAGCAGGGCAAGGAGGCGCCGACCGGGCACTCCATGGACGAGGAGCTCCAGCTGCTCACCGTCCACGGCGTCCTCCACCTGCTCGGCTACGACCACGAGGAGGCCGACGAGAAGGCCGAGATGTTCGGCCTCCAGGCCGCCATCGTCGACGGCTGGCGGGCGGAGAAGGGCCTCACCGGCCCGTCCCCGGCACCGACCGTCTCATGAGCGTTCAGCTGATCCTGGGCGTCGTCGCCCTGCTGGTCCTCGCCTGGCTGGCCGCCTGCGCGGAGGCCGGCCTGGCCCGGGTGTCGAGCTTCCGCGCCGAGGAGGCCATACGCACCGGCCGCCGGGGCAGCGCCAAGCTGGCCCAGGTGGCGGCCGACCCCACCCGCTACCTCAACGTGGCGCTGCTGGTCCGCGTCGCCTGCGAGATGGCCGCGGCGGCCCTGGTCACCCACGCCTGCCTCGACCACTTCGCCGAGACCTGGCAGGCGCTGCTGACCGCCATCGCGGTCATGGTGCTCGTCTCCTACGTGGCCGTCGGCGTCTCGCCGCGCACCATCGGCCGGCAGCACCCGCTGAACACCTCCACGGCCGCCGCGTACGTGCTGCTGCCGCTGGCCCGGATCATGGGGCCGGTCCCGTCCCTGCTGATCCTCCTCGGCAACGCGCTCACCCCCGGCAAGGGCTTCCGGCGCGGCCCGTTCGCCTCCGAGGCCGAACTGCGCGCCATGGTCGACCTCGCCGAGAAGGAGTCGCTGATCGAGGACGACGAGCGCCGCATGGTGCACTCGGTCTTCGAGCTGGGAGACACCCTGGTGCGCGAGGTGATGGTGCCGCGCACCGACCTCGTCGTCATCGAACGGTTCAAGACGATCCGGCAGGCCCTCACCCTGGCCCTGCGCTCCGGTTTCTCCCGGATCCCGGTCACCGGGGAGAGCGAGGACGACGTCATCGGCGTCGTCTACCTGAAGGACCTGGCCCGCCGCACGCACATCAGCCGGGAGGCGGAGAGCGAGCTGGTCACCACGGTGATGCGGCCGGCGGCGTTCGTCCCGGACACCAAGAACGCGGGCGACCTGCTGCGGGAGATGCAGCGCGACCGCAACCACGTCGCGGTGGTCATCGACGAGTACGGCGGCACGGCCGGCATCGTCACCATCGAGGACATCCTCGAGGAGATCGTCGGCGAGATCACCGACGAGTACGACCGGGAACTGCCGCCGGTGGAGGAGCTGGACGACGGCTGCCACCGGGTCACCGCCCGCCTCGACATCAGCGACCTGGGCGCCCTCTACGGCGTCGAGGAGTACGACGACGAGGACGTCGAGACGGTGGGCGGCCTGCTCGCCAAGGCGCTGGGGCGGGTCCCGATCGCCGGGGCCGCCTCGGAGGTGGAACTCCCCGACGGCCGCCGGCTGAAGCTGACCGCCGAGTCGGCGGCGGGCCGCCGGAACAAGATCGTCACGGTGCTGGTGGAGCCGGTACCGCAGCGGGAGCCGTCCGAGGACGGGGAACGGACGGGCTGATGACCCCGCAGGAGCTGCGCGCCCTCTGCCTCTCCTTCAACGGGGCGGTGGAGGACCATCCGTTCGGGCCGGAGACGTCCGTGTTCAAGGTGGGCGGCAAGCTCTTCGCGCTGACGGCGCTCGACGCGCGTCCCCTGAAGGTCAACCTGAAGTGCGACCCGGACGACGCGCTCCGTCTGCGGCGCGAGCACGAGGGGCGGATCGTGCCCGGGTGGCACATGAACAAGCGGCACTGGAACACGGTGACCGTGGACGCCGGGCTCCCGGACACGATGGTCCGGGAACTGGTCGAGGACTCCTACGACCTGGTGGTCGCGGGCCTTCCGCGCGCGGAGCGGCTGCGGCTGGACCGGCCGTGACCCGCCGGGCCGACGCCGGACGCGGCGCCACGGGTTCGTATGCTCGGGACCATGACCGACAGCAGCGCGCTCGACCTCGACCCCGAGGACCGCAAGATCGTGACCCTGGCCCGCTCCGCGCGGGCCCGCAACGGCGTGCCGGAGGGGGCCGCCGTGCGTGACGAGACGGGGCGGACGTATGTCGCCGGGACCGTCGGCCTGGAGTCGCTGAACCTCAGCGCGCTGCGGACCGCGGTGGCGATGGCCGTGGCCTCCGGCGCGCAGTCCCTGGAGGCGGCGG
>NZ_JACADT010000557.1:0-3757 GCF_013421635.1 Streptomyces sp. UH6
CCTCCAGGACCGCCCGACGGGTCACGGGACGGGTCCCCCGACGGGCCGCCGGACGGTTCCTAGTGCGGGCCCGGGCCCCAGGTGAACTTGTCGCCGCCCACCCAGCGCACGACGTCCGGGTCGTCGAGGTCGTGCACCACGATGCCGTAGGCGGCGGCGATCTGCAGGACGTCGGTGACGGACCTCGCCGTACCGACGTAGTCGCCGTCGATCTCCACGATCCGGAAGGGCCGGCTGTCCGGCTGGACCCCGAGCACGGTGATCCGGGACCGGGCGACGCGAGGGCTCGAGATTTCCGTCATGGCTCCGAGAGTAGTTCGGCTCAGGGACGCCGCCAGTCGTCCCGTTCCAGGGACGCCCCGGCCATCGGTCCCATCCGCGTCATCCCGCCGTCGACGACCCAGGAGGCTCCGGTGACGTAGGAGGACTCGGGCCCGGCCAGGAAGGCGACGACGGCGGCGACCTCCCGGGCGTCGCCCGGGCGGCCCAGGGGTACGCCCGGGCGACGCCGGGTGTCCGGGTCGGCGTCCTCCTGGCCGGTCATCGGGGTGGAGATCTCGCCGGGCGCCACCGAGTTCACCGTGATGCCGTGCTCGGCGAGTTCCAGCGCCATCACCTGCGTCAGCAGCCCCAGTCCGCCCTTGGCCGCGCAGTACGGGGCCGCGCCCACCTTCGGCTGGTGCTCGTGCACCGAGGTGATGTTCACGATGCGCCCGCCCCCGCCCTGTTCGACCATGCGCCGGGCGGCGCGCTGCGAGCAGAGGAAGGGGCCCGCCAGGTTGACGTCCAGGACGTGCCGCAGGTCGTCGAGGCCCAGTTCCAGGAACAGGGTCGAGGTGCCGGTGCCCGCGTTGTTGACCAGGACGTCGACGCGGCCCAGCCGCTCGCAGAGTGCGTCCACCGTGTCGGCGGCCTCCGGCAGCCGGGTGAGGTCGACCTGGGCGATCTCGGCGCGGCGGCCCTTGGAGCGCACTTCCTCCGCGGTGCGTTCGGCCCCCTCGCGGTCGGTGTGCCAGGTGATGCCGACGTCCATGCCCTGCTCGGCCAGCCGGACCGCCACGGCCCGGCCGATGCCGGAGTCGGAGCCGGTGACGACGGCGACGGGCGGTGCGGTCTCGGGCATGCGGCGCCTCCTGCGCGAACGGCGGTCCGGGTGGGTACTCGGTCCGTCGCAGTACCCGGGCGCCCGGCGGGCAAACCGGGCGCGGACCGGCGCCCGTCGCGCCGGGGACGCCGATCGCGGATCGGAGGCACGGAATGGATCCCGTCGTCGCGCTGGAGCGGATCGCCTACCTGCTGGAGCGGTCCCGGGAGCCGA
Source organism: Streptomyces sp. UH6 (assembly GCF_013421635.1). Lineage (NCBI taxonomy): Bacteria > Bacillati > Actinomycetota > Actinomycetes > Kitasatosporales > Streptomycetaceae > Streptomyces > Streptomyces sp. UH6. The sequence continues at coordinate 1,319 of NZ_JACADT010000557.1, forward strand.
CCTACCGGGTGCGCGCCTTCCGGACGGCCGCCCGGGTGCTGGCCGGGCTCGACGCGGCCGAGCTGCGGGAGCGGGCGGACAACGGTTCCCTGGAGTCCCTGAAGGGCGTCGGCCCCAGGACCGCCCAGGTGGCCGGGGAGGCACTGGCCGGTGAGGTCCCCGGATACCTGGCGAAGCTCGAGGACAAGGGCGGCGAGCCGCTCACCGCCGGCGGGGAGCACCTGCGGTCGCTGCTGCGAGGCGACTGCCACCTGCACTCGGACTGGTCGGACGGGGGCAGTCCGATCGAGGAGATGGGCCGCGCCGCCGCGGGGCTCGGCCACGAGTGGGCGGCGCTGACCGACCACTCGCCGCGTCTGACCGTCGCCCGCGGGCTCTCCCCGGAGCGGCTGCGGGAGCAGTTGGACGTGGTGGACCGGCTCAACGGGACCTGGGCGCCGTTCCGGCTGCTGACCGGGATCGAGTGCGACATCCTCGAGGACGGCTCCCTGGACCAGGAACCGGAGCTGCTGGAGCGGCTGGACGTGGTGGTCGTCTCGGTCCACTCCAAGCTCCGGATGGACAGCAGGTCGATGACCCGCCGGATGGTGGCCGCCGTCCGCGACCCGCACGCCGACGTGCTGGGCCACTGCACGGGACGGCTGGTGACCGGGCGGGGCCGTCCCGAGTCGGAGTTCGACGCGGACGCCGTGTTCGCGGCGTGCGCGGAGTCGGGCACGGCCCTGGAGATCAACAGCCGTCCGGAGCGGCTGGACCCGCCGCGCGGGCTGCTGAGCCGGGCCGTGGGGGCGGGCGTGCTGTTCTCGGTCGACACGGACGCCCACGCACCGGGCCAGCTGGAGTGGCAGACGTACGGCTGTGCCCGGGCCGAGGAGTGCCAGGTGCCCCCGGAGCGGGTGGTGACCACCTGGCCGCTGGAGCGGCTCCTCGCGTGGAGCAGGGACGGAGTGGTCCCGGCGGGCGTCTGAAGGGGCGGTGGCGGTGGTACCCGACGAGGGTCCGCCGGAGGCCGGCGGGCAGTGAGCGAGAGGCGGGACGGGCATGGAGCGCGCGGTGGTGTTCGACGTCGACGGAACCCTGGTGGACACCAATCATCTGCACGCCGTCACCTGGTGGGAGGCGTTCCGCCAGGCAGGGCACCGGGTGCCGATGCACAGCGTGCACCGCGCGGTGGGCCTGCCCGGCATGGACCTGATCGCGCGGGTGCTGGGCGAGGACCGGGACGAGGAGCAGGACGACGCCCTCAGCTCGGCGCACAAGACCTTGTACGGCCAGTACTTCGACCGGCTGGACCCGCTGCCCGGCGCGGGCGACCTGCTGAAGCGGCTGCACGGCGCCGGCCGCCGGGTGGTGCTGGCCACCTCCGCGGGCGGCGCGGAACTGAGCGCGCTGCGCCGGGCGCTGGACGCCGACGAGGCGATCACCGCGACGGCGAGCGCGGACGACGTGGACCGGGGCAAGCCCGCCCCCGAACCGGTGGAGCACGCCCTCGAGCTGGCGGGGGTGCCCGCCGAGCGGGCGGTGTTCGTCGGGGACACGGTCTGGGACATGAAGGCGGCGACCCGTGCGGGCGTCACCGCGGTGGCGGTGCTGTGCGGCGGGATTCCGCGTGCGGACCTGGAGGAGGCGGGGGCGAGCGCCGTCTACGCCGACCCGGCGCATCTGCTGCGGGCGCTGGAGGAGAGCCCGCTGGCCTGAGGCCGGGCGGCCCCGTGCGGTGCGGTTACCGGGACGGTCTCCGGCAACCCGTGCCGGATGAACCGTGCGACGGAGGCGATCGGCCGGGAACTGCGGGCCGTCGGCGCGACGGCCCGAGGCGCGGTGCGCGGGTCCGGGCGGGAACGTGATCTGCTGGTCCAGTCCTTCAAGGCGTCCGCGGCGGCGCTGCTGGCCTGGGCGGTGGCCCGGCTGTGGCTGGACGACCCGATGGCGCTGATGGCGCCCTGGGCGGCCGTGGTGCTGGTGCAGGCCACCGTGTACGGGTCGCTGCTGAGGGCGGCGCAGCAGTGCGCGGCGATCTGTGCGGGGACGCTGCTGGCCAGTGGCGCGCAGGCGCTGACCGGGGACGAGCTGGCGGCCATGGCGGTGTGCCTGCCGCCGTTGATGCTGCTGGCCCAGTGGTCGCGCTTCGGCGACCAGGGCGGCTACGCGGCGACCACGGCGATCTTCACGCTGGCCACCGGCACGGTGGGGGCGGACGCGGTGGGCCACCGGGTGGGGCAGGCCGTGCTGGGGGCGGCGATCGGGGTGGCCGTCAACGCGCTGGTGCTGCCGCCGGTCCACCTGCGTGACGTGCGGGACAACCTGGCGGGTCTGGCCCGGGAGGCGGGGGCGGTGCTGCGGCAGGTGGCCGAGGAGCTTCCCGACGCCGAGTGGGACGACGCCGCGGCGTCCCGCTGGTCGCGGGCCACCGATCGTCTGGAGCGACGGCTTGAGGGC
>NZ_JACADT010000558.1:0-3751 GCF_013421635.1 Streptomyces sp. UH6
GCGCCTCCAGCAGCAGGCCGGTCGCGCGCGGGTCGTGCAGCGCGTCGTAGACCGTCGCGCCGGCGAACGGTCCGTGTCGGAGGTGGCCGACGAGGGCCGGGGCCAGCCGGGGCGGCAGGGTGCGGCGCACACCGAGCAGCAACTGGTAGCAGTCGCCGGGGGTCCGGCCGGCGCGGACCAGCAGGTGCACCAGCCCCGGCTGGTTCCCGGAGGCGGGCAGCGGCAGCAGTTCCGTCTCGGTCACCACCGAGACGTGGGAGAGCGGGCTCCCCTTGCCGGCGAACCAGCGTCGGCGCGGCAGCCACTCCAGGAGCAGCGGTTCCAGCGAGGCGGGCAGGGACGGCCCGGGCACGGCGGAGCGGGCGGGGGCGTACGGCGAGGCTTCCGACATGACGTCGCGTCCTTTCCCCTGGGGGGCGGGGGAGCGGGTGCTTTCGCGTGCCCGTCGTGAGGCGGCCGAAACCGCCTCACGACGGACCTGTCCGGTTGTGCCCGGTCCTCCTACGCCAGGTCCTTGCGGAGGCGGAACCAGTAGAAGCCGTGGCCCGCCAGGGTCAGCAGGTACGGCAGCTCCCCGATCGCCGGGAAGCGCACCCCGCCGATCAGCTCCACCGGGTGCAGGCCGGTGAACTCCCGCAGGTCCAGCTCGGTGGGCTGGGCGAAGCGGGAGAAGTTGTGCACGCACAGCACCGTGTCGTCCTCGTACTCGCGCAGGAACGCGAGCACCGCCGGGTTGGAGGAGGGGAGTTCGGTGTACGCGCCCAGGCCGAACGCCGGGTTCTGCTTGCGGATCTCGATCATCCGGCGGGTCCAGTGCAGCAGCGACGACGGCGACGCCATGGACGCCTCGACGTTGGTGACCTGGTAGCCGAAGACCGGGTCCATGATGGTCGGCAGGTAGAGCCGGCCGGGGTCGCAGGAGGAGAACCCGGCGTTGCGGTCGGGCGTCCACTGCATGGGGGTGCGCACCCCGTCGCGGTCGCCGAGCCAGATGTTGTCGCCCATGCCGATCTCGTCGCCGTAATACAGGACCGGCGATCCCGGCAGCGAGAGCAGCAGGGCGGTGAAGAGCTCGATCTGGTTGCGGTCGTTGTCCAGGAGGGGCGCGAGACGGCGGCGGATGCCGATGTTGGCCCGCATCCGCGGGTCCTTGGCGTACTCCGCGTACATGTAGTCGCGTTCCTCGTCGGTGACCATCTCCAGGGTCAGCTCGTCGTGGTTGCGCAGGAAGATCCCCCACTGGCAGTTCTCGGGGATCGCCGGCGTCTTCGCCAGGACCTCGGAGACCGGGTAGCGCGACTCCCGGCGCACCGCCATGAAGATGCGGGGCATGACCGGGAAGTGGAACGCCATGTGGCACTCGTCGCCGCCGGAGGCGAAGTCGCCGAAGTAGTCGACCACGTCCTCCGGCCACTGGTTGGCCTCCGCCAGCAGCACGGTGTCCGGGTAGTGCGCGTCGATCTCCTTGCGGACCCGCTTCAGGAACTGGTGCGTGGCCGGCAGGTTCTCGCAGTTGGTGCCCTCCTGCTGGTACAGGTAGGGCACCGCGTCGAGACGGAAGCCGTCGATCCCCAGGTCCAGCCAGAACCGCAGCGCGGAGACGATCTCCTCCTGCACGGCCGGGTTCTCGTAGTTGAGGTCCGGCTGGTGGGAGAAGAACCGGTGCCAGTAGTACTGCTTGCGCACCGGGTCGAAGGTCCAGTTGGACGTCTCGGTGTCCACGAAGATGATCCGGGCGTCCTGGTACTGCTTGTCGTCGTCGGCCCAGACGTAGTAGTCGCCGTACGGGCCGTCGGGGTCCTTGCGGGACTCCTGGAACCACGGGTGCTGGTCGCTGGTGTGGTTCATGACGAAGTCGATGATCACCCGCATGCCCCGCTGGTGGGCCGCGTCGACGAACTCCACGAAGTCGGCCAGGTCGCCGAACTCCGGGAGCACGGCGGTGTAGTCGGAGACGTCGTACCCGCCGTCGCGCAGCGGTGACTTGAAGAACGGCGGCAGCCACAGGCAGTCCACGCCGAGCCATTGCAGATAGTCGAGTTTGGCGGTGATGCCCTTCAGGTCCCCGACGCCGTCGCCGTTGGAGTCCTGGAAGGAGCGGACCAGCACCTCGTAGAAGACGGCGCGTTTGAACCAGTCCGGGTCCCGGTCACGGGCGGGGGTGTCTTCGAACGTGTCCGGGACGGGCTCGTTGACGATCATGTGGTGGGTGACCCTCCGATCTGCGGTGAGGACGGTCGCAGGACGTCGTCGCCACCGGCGCCGACGGTCAGCACATGTGCTCCCCCGGGTCCGAGGCGTACATAGGCGGCCCTGCCCCAGTGATAGGTCTCACCGGTGAGCTCGTCGCGCACCGGTACCGACTCGTGCCAGTCCAGGCCGAGTTGCGGCATGTCCAACGACACCGTGGCCTCCTGGGTGTGGTGCGGGTCCAGGTTCGCCACCACCAGAACCGTGTTCGATCCGTGCCGCTTGGAGTACGCGATCACCTCGTCCTTGTCGGCGTGGTGGAAGCGCAGGTTGCGCAGGTGGCGCAGGGCGGGGCTGGCGCGGCGGATCGCGTTGAGCCGGGTGATCAGCGGGGCGATGGTGCGGCCGTCGCGCTCGGCGGCCTCCCAGTCGCGCGGCCGGAGCTGGTACTTCTCCGAGTCCAGGTACTCCTCGCTGCCCTCGCGCACGGGCGTGTTCTCGCAGAGTTCGTAGCCGGCGTAGACGCCCCAGGTGGGGGAGAGGGTGGCCGCCAGGACGGCCCGGACCTCGAAGGCGGGGCGTCCGCCGCGCTGGAGGTAGCCGTGCAGGATGTCCGGGGTGTTCACGAACAGGTTGGGCCTCAGGTAGGGCGCCGACTCCTGGCTGAGCTCGGAGAGGTGTTCGGTGATCTCCTCCTTGGTGTTCCGCCAGGTGAAGTAGGTGTAGGACTGCTGGAACCCGGTCTGGGCGAGGGTGCGCATCATGGCGGGGCGGGTGAACGCCTCGGCCAGGAAGATCACGTCGGGGTCGGTGGCGTTGACGGTGCCGATGACCCGTTCCCAGAACACCACGGGCTTGGTGTGCGGGTTGTCCACGCGGAAGACGCGGACGCCGTGCTCCATCCAGAACCTCAGAACGCGGACGGTCTCCTCGACCAGGCCGTCCATGTCCCGGTCGAAGGCGATCGGGTAGATGTCCTGGTACTTCTTCGGCGGGTTCTCCGCGTACGCGATCGACCCGTCGGGCCGGTGGTGGAACCAGTCGGGGTGCTTCTCGACCCAGGGGTGGTCCGGTGAGCACTGGAGGGCGAAGTCCAGCGCGATCTCCAGGCCGTGCTCCGCGGCCTTCGCCACGAAGGCGTCGAAGTCCTCGATCGTCCCGAGGTCCGGGTGGACCGCGTCGTGGCCGCCCTCGGGCGAGCCGATCGCCCAGGGGACGCCGACGTCCCACTCGTGGGCGGAGAGGGTGTTGTTGGGGCCCTTGCGGTGGGTCCGGCCGATGGGGTGGACCGGCGGCAGGTAGACGACGTCGAAGCCCATGGCGGCGATCGCCGGGAGGCGTTCGGCGGCCGTCGCGAAGGTGCCGCTCACCGGCGGGGCGTCCTCGGGCACGACCGCGCCCTCGGAACGGGGGAAGAACTCGTACCAGGCCCCGTACAGGGCCCGCTCACGTTCCACCAGCAGCGGCAACGGGTCGCAGGCGCCGACCAGTTCGCGCAGCGGGTGGCGGGCGAGGGCCTCGGTGACCTCCGGGGCGAGGGCGGCCGCCAGGCGGGAGGCCA
>NZ_JACADT010000559.1:0-3745 GCF_013421635.1 Streptomyces sp. UH6
GCGGCACCCGGCCCAGGTGGTCGTGGTCGCCTTCGCCGTGGCGATCGCCCTCGGCACCGCGCTGCTGATGCTGCCGGCCGCGAAGGCGGGGCCGGGCGGGGCCGGTGTGCTGGAGGCGCTGTTCACCGCCACCTCCACCGTGTGCGTGACCGGCCTGGTCGTGGTGGACACCGCCGTGTACTGGAGCGGCTTCGGGCACGTGGTGATCCTGGGGCTCGTCCAGGTCGGCGGTTTCGGGATCATGACGTCCGCGTCCGTGCTGGTTCTGCTGGTGTCCCACAGGATGGGGCTGCGGGCGCGGATGACGGCCGCCACGGAGACCAAGACGCTGGGGCTGGGCGACATCCGCGCGGTGGTGACCGGCGTGGTGAAGGCGAGCCTGCTGATCGAGGCGGTCACCGCGCTGGTGCTGACGCTGCGGTTCGCGACCGCCTACGGCGAGTCCTGGCCGCGCGCGGTGTGGCTGGGCGTCTTCCACGGCGTCTCCGCGTTCAACAACGCCGGGTTCGCGCTGTACTCGGACAGCCTGATGTCCTTCGTCACCGACCCGTGGATCTGCGTCCCCGTGGCGCTCGCGATCATCGCGGGGGGCCTCGGCTTCCCCGTGCTCTTCGAGCTGCGCCGCCGGCCGCGGCGTCCGCGCGGCTGGTCCGCGCACACGAAGATCGCGCTCTGCGGCACCGGCGTCTTCCTGCTCGGCGGCTGTGCCTTCGTCACGGCGGTCGAGTGGTCCAACCCCGCCACCCTGGGCCCGCTGGGCGTCCCGGGGAAACTGCTGGCCGGGTTCTTCCAGGGCGTCATCCCCCGCACCGCGGGGTTCAGCAGCGTCGACATCGCCGCGATGCGCCCGGTGAGCTGGCTCGGCATGGACGTGCTGATGTTCGTCGGCGGCTCCAGCGCGGGCACCGCCGGGGGCATCAAGGTGACGACCTTCGCCGTGCTGTTCTTCGTCCTGTACGCCGACGTCCGGGGCGAGGGCTCGGTCAATGCCTTCGGCCGCCGTCTGTCCGCCCCGCTGCAACGCCAGGCCCTGACCGTGGCGCTGCTGTCGGTGGCCGCGGTGGTCGTCTCCACCGTGGCGTTCATGGTCTTCTCCGACCACGGCCTCGACCGCTCGCTGTTCGAGGTCGTCTCGGCCTTCTCCACGACCGGCATGTCCACCGGGATCACCGCCCGTCTGCCGGTCGGGCTCCAGGTGCTCCTGATCGCGCTGATGTTCGTCGGCCGGCTCGGTCCGATCACCGTCGCCTCCGCCCTCGCGCTGCGCCGGCGCGTCCGCCTGTACGACCTTCCCGAGGAGCGTCCCGTCATTGGTTAGGAAGTTCACCTCCAAGCGGCACCGCGCCGGCCACCGGGACGCCGTCGTGGTGATCGGCCTCGGCCGCTTCGGCAGCGCCGTCGCCAGGGCGCTGGCCGACTCGGAGACCGAGGTGCTGGGCGTCGACTCGAGCCGCGAGGTCGTCCAGGTCCTGTCCGGCTCCCTCACCCACACGGTGCGGGCCGACTCCACCAAGGAGGACGCCCTGCGGCAACTGGGCGTCCACGAGTTCGACCGTGCCGTCGTCGCCATCGGCTCCAACCTGGAGGCCAGCATCCTCACCGCCTCCCTGCTGGTGTCCTTCGGCATCCGGCACGTCTGGGCGAAGGCCATCAGCGAGGAGCACGGCCGCATCCTGTCCCAGCTCGGCGTCCACCACGTGGTCTATCCCGAGCACGACATGGGCCGGCGCGTCGCCCACCTGGTGCGGGGCCGCATGCTCGACTACGTCGAGTGGGAGGACGACTTCACGATGGTGAAGACGAACCCGCCCGCCGACATCGTCGGCACCGCGCTCGGCGGGAGCGGTGTCCGCGACCGCCACGGCGTCACCGTCGTCGCGGTCAAGCGTCCCGGGCTGGGTTTCGCCGCCGCCACGCCCGCCACCGTCGTGGGGCCGTCGGACACGGTCATCATCGCCGGCTCGAAGCGGGCGACGGAGCGGTTCAGCGAGCTGCGGTGACGCCGCCGATACCCGGCTGACAGCCGTCCCTTCGGGCGAAAGGATGTGCGGGCAGTCCCGTTCCGGCGCGCACGCGCCTTTCAGGCCAGGAGGTCGCCCCGCATGAGCAACGACACGTCATCCTTCCCCGCACGGATGGAACTGCGCGGAGAAGGGCTCGTCCTGCGGGACTGGACCGAGGACGACCTGGCGGCGATGCCGGCGCTGTTCGACCACCCGGACATCGCGTACTGGACGCCGATCGTCTCGCCGTTCGACGCGGCGGCGGGCCGGGCACGGCTGGCACGGACCCGTGAGCTGCGGGAACAGGGGACGGCCGTCCTGCTCGCCATCACGGTCGACGGCGGCGCGCCGCTCGGCGAGATCATGCTGAGGCGGGCCCCCGAGGGGACGGAGCTGGGATACGCGGTGGGTCCGGCGCACCGGGGGCAGGGGCTGGCGGCGCGGGCGGTACGGGTGATGGCCGGGTACGCCTTCGAGGAGCTGGGCGCGGAACGGGTGATCCTCGAACTGGAGGCGGAGAACGCGGCGAGCGTCGCCGTGGCGACCCGGGCCGGGTTCCGGCTGCTCGACGTGCCGTTGATCACCGGCGAGGAGAAGGGGCGGCCGTACGCCCTGCAGACCTGGGGGCTGGACCGGGACGACGCCTGAGGCGGACCCGCCCCGGCACCGCAACGGGCTGTCCCCTCGGGGCCGTTGCGTGTGCGGTCGCGAAGGGGTGCGGGCAGCGACCGGGCGGGCCTTCGGCGGACGGGCGGTCCGAAAGGGGTCGCTTGTCAGTGGACGGGATGCCGGATTACTGTCACAAGGCCTTGGTGAACGGGAAATCCGGTGTGATGCCGGTGCGGCCCTCGCCACTGTGATCGGGAAGTCCGGCTCCAGCCCTCGCGGGCGGCCACTGGGTCCTCACGGACCCGGGAAGGCGGAGCACGGGCGTGTGGTACCCGTCAGCCAGGAGACCGGCCAAGGCGCGTCGTCCATCCACGAGGTGCTGGAGAGGGTCTGCTGAGCCATGCACATAGCCGAGGGTTTCCTTCCTCCGGCGCACGCGATCGCCTGGGTTGCCGCGTCCGCGCCGTTCGTCGTCCACGGAGTTCGTCAACTCACCCGTGAAGTGCGGGAACATCCGGAGAGCACACTGCTGCTCGGCGCTTCGGGTGCGTTCATGTTCGTCCTGTCCGCGCTCAAACTGCCCTCCGTCACGGGGAGTTGCTCGCATCCGACCGGGAGCGGGCTGGGGGCGGTGCTGTTTAGGCCCCCGGTGATGGCGGTGCTCGGCACCGTCACGCTGCTGTTCCAGGCCCTGTTGCTCGCGCACGGTGGCCTGACGACGCTCGGGGCCAACGTCTTCTCGATGGCCGTGGTGGGCCCGTGGGCGGGGTACGGCGTGTACCGGCTCGCGCGTGGGCTCGGCGCGCGGCTGGAAGTGGCGGTGTTCTGCGCCGCGTTCGTCGCCGACCTCGGCACGTACTGCGTGACCAGCGTGCAGCTGGCGCTGGCGTTCCCGGACCCGGTGAGCGGATTCCTGGGCGCCCTGGGCAAGTTCGGGTCCATCTTCGCCGTGACGCAGGTCCCGCTGGCGGTGAGCGAGGGGCTGCTCACCGTGCTCGTCGTGCGGCTGCTCCTTCAGTCGAACGCGGGTGAGCTGGCCCGGCTGGGTCTGCGGGCGGGCGGGCGCGGCACGGCCGGCGCCGAGGCGGTGGCCCGATGAGGCGGGGCGCGCGCGTCAACGTGCTGCTGGTGCT
>NZ_JACADT010000056.1:0-13904 GCF_013421635.1 Streptomyces sp. UH6
ATCCTCGCCGTGCAGAACGCGCCCATGGGCCGCTTCTCGCTGCCCGGCCTGGACGTCGCCACGTACGCGGTCGCGACCGGGACCGCCAAGTTCGACCTCGGAGTGAGCATGGTCGAACGGTTCGGTGCGGACGGGAGCCCCGCCGGGATCGCCGGCGCGGTGGAGTACGCCACCGACCTGTTCGACCGCTCGACGGTCGAGGCCCTGGTCCGGCGTTGGACGCTCCTGCTGAAGGCGGTCACCGCCGACCCGGAGCAGGCCATCGGGGACATCGACCTCCTCGGGGCCGACGAGCGGCACCGGCTGTTGGAGACGGACAACGCGACCGCCCGGGACGTGGCCGCCGTCCCGCTGCCCCAGGCCTTCGCGGCGCGGGTGGCGGCGACGCCGGACGCGGTCGCGCTGGTCGGCGACGGGAGGGAGCTGACGTACCGCCAACTCGACGCGTGGGCGAACAGGTTCGCGCATGCGTTGATCGCTCGGGGTGTGGGTCCGGAGCGGGTGGTGGCGGTGGCCCTGCCGCGGTCGGTGGAGTCGGTGGTGGCGGTGCTGGGCGTGCTGAAGGCCGGGGCGGCGTATCTGCCGGTGGACCCGGCGTATCCGCCGTCGCGGATCGCGTTCATGCTGGAGGATGCTGCCCCTGCCGTGGTGGTCGACGACCCCGCGGTGGTGGCCGAGGCCTCCGGCGAGCCGGACACTGACCCGGGTGTCGTGGTGGACGTCCGGCATCCGGCCTACGTCATCTACACCTCGGGCTCGACCGGCCGCCCCAAGGGCGTCGTGGTCGGCCACGGCGGGGTGGCGAGCCTGGTCGCCGCACAGGTCGAGCGGTTCGCGATCGAACCCGGAAGCCGGGTGCTCCAGTTCGCCTCGCCCAGCTTCGACGCCTCGGTGTCGGAGATCTTCACCGCCCTGCTCGGCGGCGCCACCCTGGTGCTGCCCCCCGCCGCCGATCCGCTCGCCGCGCTGACCGACCCGGGCCTCGGCGTCACCCATGTGACGGTGCCCCCCTCCGTCCTGGCCGCCGTGCCGGACGGCACCGTGACCGTGTCGACGCTGGCGGTGGCGGGCGAGGCGTGCCCGGCCGAACTGGTGGACCGGTGGGCCCCCGGGCACCGCATGATCAACGCCTACGGCCCCACCGAGACCACGGTGTGCGCCACCATGAGCGACCCGCTCACCCCGGGGACCGGCGTGCCGCCCATCGGCCGGCCGATCGCCAACGCCCGGGTGTACGTGCTGGACGACCGGCTGCGGCCGGTACCGCCGGGCGTGACGGGGGAGCTGTACGTCGCGGGCGCGGGCCTGGCGCGCGGCTACCTGAACCGGCCGGGCCTGACCGCGGGCAGGTTCGTCGCCTGCCCGTTCGTCCCCGGTGAGCGCATGTACCGCACCGGCGACCTGGTGCGGCGCCGGTCCACCGGAGAGCTGGAGTACGTCGGCCGCGCCGACGACCAGGTGAAGGTCCGCGGCTTCCGGGTCGAGCCCGGCGAGGTCGAGGCCGCGCTGGCCCAGCACCCCGCCGTCGCCCGGGCCGCCGTCGCGGCCCACGGCGACGCGCTCGTCGGCTACGTCGTCCCCCGCCAGGACACGGCCCGCGACAGCGGTCTGGAGGCGGACCACGTGGGCGAGTGGCAGGACCTGTACGACGCCCTGCCCATCGCCCCCGAGAAGGCGGACTTCGGCCACGACTTCGTGGGCTGGAAGAGCAGTTACACCTCCGAGCCGATCCCCGTCGAGGAGATGCGGGAGTGGCGGGACGCCACCGTGGACCGCATCCTCGCCCTGCGTCCGCGCCGGGTGCTGGAGGTCGGCGTCGGCACCGGGCTGCTGCTCTCGCAGATCGCACCCCACTGCGAGAGCTACCGGGCCACCGACTTCTCCGCCACCGCGATCGACGCCCTGACCGCCCAGGTGGCCGGGGAGGAGCGGCTGGCCGGGCGCGTGGTGCTGGAGACCCGGCCGGCGCACGACACCGACGGGCTGCCGGCCGGAGAGTTCGACACCATCGTGATCAACTCGGTGGTGCAGTACTTCCCGTCCGCCGACTACCTCGCCGACGTGATCGGGAAGCTGATGCGGCTGCTCGCCCCCGGCGGCGCGCTCTTCGTCGGCGACGTCCGCAACCTGCGGCTGCTGCGCCCGCTGACCACCGCCGTCCAGCTGCACCGGGCCGGCCACGGCGCCGACCGGGCGGCCGTGCGCCGCGCGGTGGAGCAGGCCCTGCGGACGGAGAAGGAACTCCTGGTCGACCCGGACTTCTTCACCGTCCTGCGCGAGCAGGACGCCGGAGCCGACATCGGCGCGATGACCGTGGAGATCAAGCGCGGCCGCCACCACAACGAGCTGACCCGCCACCGCTACGACGTGACGCTGCACAAGCCGCCCGTCACGCCGCAGGCCCCGGACCGGTCCCTCGACCTGGCGTGGGGGCGGCAGATCACCGGCCCGGACCAGCTGAGGGAGCTGCTCGCCGAGCCGCCCGCCGAGGTGCTGCGGATCACCGGGGTGCCGAACCGCAGGGTGGTCGGGGAAACCGCCCTGTCCCGGGCCCTACAGGACGGGGACGGGCCGCTCGCGGAACTGCCGGAGCGGTCGCACACCCCGGAGGCGGGCGACCTCCCCGACCCGGAGGACTTCCACGCCCTCGGCCGGGAGTTCGGCCGCGCGGTGGCCGTCACCTGGTCGTCCACCGCGGCCGACGCCGTGGACGTCGTCTACACCGACCCGCGGACGCTCCACGGCGGACCCGTCGAGCCCTACCGGCCCGCCGGGACCCCGGGCCGGACGCTGTCCTCGCTCACCAACCGCCCGACCGGCGGCCGCGGCACCGGAGTCCTCCTCGGCGAACTCCGGGACTGGCTGCGCGAGCGGCTGCCCGAGCACCTGATCCCGTCGGCACTCGTCACGCTGGACGCGCTGCCGCTGACCGGCAGCGGCAAGCTCGACCGCCGCGCACTGCCCGCCCCCGACCTCGGACCGGCGGCAGCCGGACGGGCGCCGCGCACCCCGCAGGAGCAGCTCCTCGCCGAGCTGTTCGCCGAGGTGCTGGGGCTCGCCCAGGTCGGCGTCGACGACAGCTTCTTCGACCTCGGCGGCCACTCGCTGCTGGCCACCCGCCTGGCCTCCCGGGTCCGGGCGGCCCTCGGCGCGGAGCTGGAGGTCAGGACCCTGTTCGAGACCCCGACCGTGGCGGAGCTGGCGGCCCACCTGGACGGTTCGGGCGCGGCGAGGCCCGCGCTGACCGCCGGGCCCCGCCCGGAACGCGTGGAACTGTCCTTCGCCCAGCGCCGCCTGTGGTTCCTGCACCGGATGGACGGACCGAGCGCCACCTACAACATGCCGCTCGCGCTGAGCCTGACCGGTGACCTCGACCGCGCGGCCCTGCACGCCGCGCTCGCCGACGTGACCGCCCGGCACGAGAGCCTGCGGACCGTCTTCCGCGAGACCGACGGCGTCCCGCACCAGGTCGTGCTGAGCCCCGCGCAGGCGCACCCGGAGCTGCCGGTGACCGAGCTCGACGAGAGCCGGCTGGCCGAGCGGCTCGCGGAGGAGGCCCGCCGCGGCTTCGACCTGGCCGCGGAGCCGCCGGTGCGGGCCGAGCTGTTCGCCCTCGCCCCCGACCGGCACGTGCTGCTGGTCGTGGTGCACCACATCGCCGCCGACGGCTGGTCGATGGGGCCGCTCTCCGGGGACCTCGCCACGGCCTACGCGGCGCGCTGCCGGGGCGAGGAACCGCAGTGGTCCCCGCTGCCCGTGCAGTACGCCGACTACACCCGCTGGCAGCGCGACCTGCTCGGCGACGCCGCCGACCCCGACAGCCTGTTCGCCCGGCAACTGGCCTACTGGAAGGACGAGCTGGCGGGCATCCCGCACCAGCTCCAGCTGCCCGCCGACCGGCCCCGGCCGCCGGTGGCCTCCCAGCGCGGCGAGCGGGTCGTGGTCCGGCTGGACCCCGCACTGCACCAGGCGCTGCGGGATCTGGCCACCGAGCGCGGCGCCAGCATGTTCATGGTGCTGCAGGCCGGTCTCGCCGCCCTGCTCACCCGGCTCGGCGCCGGCACGGACATCCCCGTGGGAAGCCCGATCGCCGGCCGGACCGACCAGGCGCTGGACGAGCTCGTCGGCTTCTTCGTCAACACCCTGGTCCTGCGCACCGACACCGGAGGCGACCCCGGCTTCGCCGAACTCCTCGGCCGGGTGCGGCAGAAGGCGCTCACCGCGTACGACCACCAGGACGTGCCGTTCGAGTACCTGGTCGAGGTGGCCAACCCGGTGCGCTCGCTGGCCCACCACCCGCTGTTCCAGGTCATGCTGGCCCTGCAGAACGCGCCCGTCGGGGACTTCGCGCTGCCGGGGCTGGAGACCGGGCACCTCGAGGCGCCGACCGGGACCTCACGGGTCGACCTGACGTTCAGCCTGGCCGAGCAGTTCCGCCCGGACGGCGGCGCCGACGGACTGGTCGGCGCGGTGGAGTACGCCACCGACCTGTTCGACGCGTCCACCGTGGAGCTGCTGTTCGAGCGCTGGGCCCGCCTGCTGCGCGCCGCGGTCGCCGACCCGGACCGGCCGATCAGCCGGATCGACCTCCTGTCGGACGCGGAGCGCCACCGGCTGCTGCACGGGTTCAACGACACCGCCGTGGAGCTGCCGTCGGCCTCGCTGCCGGAGCTGTTCGCCCGCCAGGTGCGGGCCACCCCGGACGCGGTCGCGGTCGTGGCGGGCGGCACCGAGCTGACCTACGCGGAACTCGACCTGCGGGCCGAGCGCCTGGCGAGGGCGCTGGTCCGCCAGGGTGTGCGGCCGGAGACGCCGGTCGCGGTCCTGATGGACCGCTCGGCCGAGCTGGTCGTGGCGATCCTGGCGATCGTCAAGGCGGGCGGCGCCTACGTGCCGCTGGACTCCCGCTTCCCCTCCTCCCGCATCGACCTGATCCTGCGGGAGAGCGGAGCCGCCCTGGTGCTCACGCCCGAGGTGCTCGCCGCGCTGGCGCGCTCCGCGGACGCCGGCCCGTCCGAGGCGGGCCCGTCCGGGGCAGGCCCGTGCGACGCCGAGGTCCCGTGCGCGCCCGAGCAGGTGGCGTACATCATGTACACCTCCGGCTCGACCGGGCGGCCGAAGGGCGTGGCCGTCACCCACCGGGACGTGGCGGGCCTCGCGCTGAGCCCCGAATGGCGCGGCGGCGGTCATGAGCGGGTGCTGATGCACTCCCCGACGGCCTTCGACCTCTCCACCTACGAGCTGTGGGTTCCGCTGCTGAACGGCGGCCGGATCGTGGTCGCACCGCCCGAGCAGCTCGACCTCGACCTGCTGCAGCACACGGTCACCACGCACGGGGTGACCGGACTGTGGCTGACCGCCGGACTGTTCCGGCTGGTCGCCGAGGAGCGACCGGGCCTGCTCGCCGGGGTGCGCGAGGTGTGGACCGGCGGTGACGTGGTCTCCCCGGCCGCCGCCGCCCGGGTGCTTGCGGCCTGCCCCGGCATCGAGGTGGTCAACGGCTACGGGCCCACCGAGGCCACCACCCTGGCCACCCGCCACCCGGTGCGCGACCTCCCGGAGAACGCCGCGACCGTGCCGATCGGCGGACCGATGGCGAACATGCGCGCCTACGTGCTCGACGACCGGCTGCTGCCGGTGCCGACGGGCATGGTCGGCGAGCTGTACCTCGCGGGGACGGGTGTGGCCCGCGGCTACCTCGGCCGGCCCGGCCTGACGGCGGAGCGCTTCACCGCCGACCCGTACGGACCCGCCGGAAGCCGGATGTACCGCACCGGTGACCTCGCCTGGTGGCGCCCCGACGGCACCCTCGAGTTCGCCGGCCGCGTCGACCACCAGGTCAAGCTGCGCGGCCTGCGGATCGAGCCCGGCGAGGTCGAGGCGGTCCTGACGGGCTGCCCGGGCGTCGCCCAGGCGGCCGTGGTCGCCCGCGAGGACCGGCCGGGCGACAAGCGGCTGGTCGCCTACCTGGTGCCCGCCCCCGAGGGCGCCCTCGAGGTGGCCGGGCTGGCCGGCCGGCTGCGCCGCGAACTGCCCGACTACATGGTGCCGGCGGCGTTCGTCACCGTGGACACGCTGCCGCTGACCGCCAACGGCAAGCTCGACCGGGCCGCCCTGCCCGCCCCCGACCACGGGGCCTCGGACACCGCCGGACGCGGCCCCCGCACGCCGCAGGAACAGCTGCTGTGCGGCCTGTTCGCCGAGGTCCTCGGCCGGGAGCACGTGAGCATCGACGACGGCTTCTTCGACCTGGGCGGGCACTCGCTGCTGGCCGCCCGGCTGGCCTCCCGGGTCCGCGAGACCCTGGGGCTGGAGCTGGGACTGCGCACGCTGTTCGAGGCGCCCACCGTGGCCGGGCTCACCGAACGCCTGGCCATGAACGATCCGGCCGACGCGCTGGACGTGCTGCTGCCGCTGCGGCCGACCGGGACGGGCACCCCGCTGTTCTGCGTCCACCCCGGCGGAGGCATCAGCTGGTCCTACAGCGGGCTGCTCAACCACCTCGGACCGCAGCACCCGGTCCACGCGCTCCAGGCGCGCGGCCTCGGCCGGCCCGAACCGCTGCCGACGTCCTACGAGGAGATGGCGGCCGACTACGCCGACCACGTCCAGAAGATCCAGCCGCAGGGCCCGTACCTGCTGCTCGGCTGGTCCGCGGGCGGGCTGATCGCGCACGCGCTGGCCTGCGAGCTGCAGGCCCGCGGTGAGCGGACCGCGCTGCTGGCGATCCTCGACGCCTACCCGGTGAAGGACGTGCGGTTCGAGGAGGAACCGGTGCCCACCGTGCGGGACGTGCTCGTCGGGGTGCTCGACGTCGACCCGGACGAGCTGGGCGACCGGGAGATCACCTACGCCGAGGTCGCCGAGGTGCTGAACCGGCGGGGCAGCGCGCTGGCCGGCCTCGACGAACGGCAGGTCGAGGTGATCGTCCAGATCATGATCAACAACGCGAAGCTGGCGGTCGACTTCGTCCCCGGCCGGTACGAGGGGGACCTCCTGCTGTTCAACTCCACGATCGACCGGGGCGACGACGACGCCGGTCCGGAGGTCTGGCGCCCGTACATCGCGGGCCGGATCGACTCGTACGAGATCACCACCCGGCACGACCAGATGACCCAGGCCGGCTCGCTGGCCCAGATCGGACCGATCCTGGCCGCCAGGATCGCCGAGGTCACCGGTGACGCCCCCGAGACCCCTGTCACACCTCACCTCACCCTTTCCCACCAGGAGGACTGACCCATGAGCAACCCCTTCGACGACCAGGACGGCACCTTCCTCGTGCTCGTCAACGACGAGAACCAGCACTCGCTGTGGCCCGAGTTCGCGGACGTCCCGGCGGGCTGGACCGTCACCCACGGGCCCGACACCCACGCCGCCTGCCTGGAGCACATCGAGCGGGCCTGGACCGACATGCGGCCCAGGAGCCTCGCCGACGCCATGGACGCCCAGCGGTAACAGGCCGACATGACCACCACCGACACACTGGCCGGGACCCGCGAAGCCGCGGGCCCCGGCCGGCCCGAAGACTTCGCCGCGGCCCTGCTCACCCCCGAGGCCCGGCGGGATCCTTACCCCCTCTACGCCCGCATGCGGCGCGAGGACCCGGTCCACCGGAGCCCCCAGGGCGTCTGGTACCTCACCCGGTACGCCGACGTCGAGGCGGCGCTGGGCGACCTGCGGCTGTCCAACGACCGGGACCGGATGGCCCGCGCCTACAGCGCCCTCGGCGGCGACCTCAAGGCCCTCAGCCGACTCACCGGGCGACTGGGCCGGGTGATGACCAACACCGACCCGCCGGACCACGCCCGGCTGCGCAAGCTGGCCAACAAGGCCTTCACCGCACGTCGCGTCGAAGCCCTGCGCGACGGCGTCCAGCGGATCGTCGACCGGCTCGTCGACGAGGCCGTCGCGGCCGGACCGGCCATGGACCTGATCGAGGCGGTCGCCTCCCCACTGCCGATGTCCGTCGTGTGCGAGCTCTTCGGCATCCCCGACGAGGACCGGCCGCGGGTCACGGGCTGGTTCCGCCGCTTCGGCCGGCTCGGCGAGGACATCGACAAGTCCGAGGCGGCGATCGAGCAGTACGAGCAGTACCTGTCCGGGCTCATCCGGCAGCGCAGACGGGAACCGGGCGACGACCTGATCAGCGCCCTCGTCGCCACCCAGGCGAAGGACGACCGGCTGACCGACTCCGAACTGCTCTCCACCTGCTTCGTCCTGATCACCGCCGGCGACGAGACCACCACCCACCTGATCGGCAACGGCATGCTGGCCCTGCTGCGCCACCCGGACCAGCTGGCCCGGCTGCGCGCCGACCCGGGCCTGATCCGCGGCGCCGTCGAGGAGCTCGCCCGCTACGACACGGTGACCCAGGCGATCGTCCGGGTCGTCGCGCGGGACCTGGAGATCGGCGGACGGACGCTGCGGGAGGGCGAGTTGGTGTACCTGTTCCTGGGCGCCACCAACCGCGACCCCGAGCGCTTCGAGGACCCCGACCGGCTCGACCTGTCCCGCCCCGGCAACCGGCACCTGAGCTTCGGCCACGGCCCGCACTTCTGCCTCGGCGGCCCGCTGGCCAAGCTCCAGGCGGAGGTGGCCGTCGGCACGCTGGTCCGCCGGCTGCCCGGGCTCCGGCCGGCCGACGGGGTGGCGCCGGACTGGCGGCCCAACCCGCTGCAGCGGCGCCTGACCGCCCTCCCGGTCACCTACTGAACGCGCACCTGCTGAACGCGCACCCACCGAACGCACACCCACCGAACGCGCACCCACCGAACGCGCACCCACCGAACGCGGACCCACCGAACGCGCAAGCACGACGCGCACCGACCGCGCGTGAACGACGACCGAAGGAGCAGCACCGACCATGCCCCGAGAGTTCGAGGTCCGCCGGGAGCAGGACCTGCCCGCCACCCCCCAGCAGGTCTGGGACGCGGTGGCCACCGGTGCCGGCAACCTGGGCTGGCTCTACCCGATGGACATCGAGCCCCGCGTCGGCGGGAGGGCGACCCGGGGCGACGCCACCGTCGTGGCCTGGGAGCCGCCGCGGCACCTCGCAGTCCGGGCCACCCAGGACGGCGGGTTCTCCAACACGCTCAGCTACCACATCGAACCGGTGGACGAGCGGACGAGCCACCTGCGGATGGGTATCCACTGGGTCCACACGGGCGTCGTCGACGAGGCCTGGGCCTGGGACGCCAAGGCGGACGCGGCCGAGAAGCACGTCGACTTCTACCAGCACGGCCTCGCCGAGTACCTCCGGCACTTCGCCGGCCGCCCCGCCGTCTACGTCACGGCCCGGCGCACCGGACCCACCGCCGACCCGGCCGATTTCGCGGCCCTGCGCCGCCGCCTCGGCCTCGCCGACGACGCGGCCGTCGGCGACCGGTTCACGCTCCTCGCCCCCGGCCCGGACCGTGACCCGGTGGAGGTGGTCGTCGACTGGCTCAGCACCGACTTCGTCGGCCTGCGCGGCCCGCACGCCCTGTACCGCTTCTTCAACGGCAGCACCTGGAACGTGCCGATCTGGCTCG
The DNA here is from genome assembly GCF_013421635.1 of Streptomyces sp. UH6. NCBI lineage: Bacteria > Bacillati > Actinomycetota > Actinomycetes > Kitasatosporales > Streptomycetaceae > Streptomyces > Streptomyces sp. UH6. The sequence continues at coordinate 9,531 of NZ_JACADT010000056.1, forward strand.
GCCACCACCTGTTCGCCGAGGACACCGACGAGCAGCGGGCCACCAAGGCATGGACCGCCTGGCTCGACGACACCCACACCCAGGACACCCGGGAGCTCTGATGGAAACCTCCGCGCAGACACTGCTCTTCGCCGCCGAACTCGTCGAGGAGAACGGCGCCCACATCCTCGTCGTCCAGGACATGAGGACGGGCACCGTCCAGACCACCCCGGTCCCCAAGGCGATGGTCGACAAGCTCCCGGTCTTCCTCACGGCGCTCGCCGCCAAGCTCAACCCGGTGACACAGCGCCGCCGCCGGTAGCCCGCCCCCAGGCCGGCCCGCCCCCACGACCACCGGGCCGGCCGGGCGCCACCGTTCCGTGAGGCCCACCACGAGGGCGCCCCACCTTCCTGGCCCCGGCTGACGCGGAGCCCGAAGACCATGATTCAGGCAGGAATTGCCAGTTGCATCGAGGTGACTGGACGCCGGTGCAGAGGAAGAAGACCAAGAAGCGCTGACCCGCCGGAAGGCCCCCGTGCCCGGGTCAGGACGTGTCGCGGGTGAGGCGGACCATCGCGCGGTACAGGGCGCCGGGGGCGGGGGCCTCGGGCAGCGATTCACCGGCTACGTCCACGCCGTCTGCGCCACCGCACCCGCGGAACAAATACGATGGCGCGCGATCGTCGCCGGACCTAAGCTGTGCCGTGTTCGCCGAGCACTCGACGAGTGCTGTTCGTGCGAGTCGAGATTCTCCGGGAGGTGTGACCGATGGCTGTCTCTGTGATGGGCCTTGCCCGCGTCCAGCAGTTCGTTCCGTTCACCTCCGTGGCCTCCGGCTGACACCTCTCTCTTCTTCCGCGCCTGTGATGCGCGGTGCCGGGGCTGCCCTTCGAAGGGTCTCCCTTGAATCTCTCTTCTCTTTCGGCTTCGTCGTCCTCCCTTGCCCGCTTCGGCTGGGACGAGGGGTGGGAGGCCGAGTTCTCCCCGTACGCCGCGCAGGGGCTGCTGCCCGGGCGCGTGATCCGGGTCGACCGCGGGCAGTGCGACGTGGTCACCTCCGAGGGCGTGGTGCGCGCGGACACCGCGTTCGTCACCCCGCACGACCCGATGCGGGTCGTCTGCACCGGCGACTGGGCCGCCGTGGACCCGGTCGGCGGTGAGCCCCGCTACGTGCGCGAGTACCTGCCGCGGCGGACCGCGTTCGTGCGGTCGACGTCGTCCAAGCGGTCCGAGGGGCAGGTGCTCGCCGCCAACGTCGACCATGTGGTCGTCGCCGTGTCGCTGGCGGTGGAGCTGGAGTACGCGCGCATCGAACGGTTCCTCGCCCTGGCCTGGGAATCGGGTGCGCAGCCGCTGGTGGTCCTCACCAAGGCGGACCTGGTGCCCGACCCCGTGACGCTCGGGCACCTGGTGCGCGACGTCGAAGGGACGGCGCCCGGGGTACAGGTGCTGGCGGTCAGCGCCGAGACCGGTGAGGGCGTCGACGTGTTGGCCGCCACCGTGGCCGGCGGGACCACCGTGCTGCTGGGGCAGTCCGGCGCGGGCAAGTCGACGCTGACCAACGCGCTCCTCGGCGAGGAGGCGATGACCGTGCAGGCCGCGCGGGAGGTCGACGGCAAGGGCCGGCACACCACGACCACCCGCAACCTGTTCGCGCTGCCCGGTGGCGGCGTGCTGATCGATACACCCGGGCTGCGCGGTGTCGGGCTCTGGGACGCCGGCCGGGGCGTCGGGCAGGTGTTCTCGGAGATCGAGGAACTGGCCGCCGACTGCCGGTTCCACGACTGCGCCCACGTCGCCGAGCCCGGGTGCGCGGTGCTCGCCGCGCTCGACTCGGGCGAGCTGCCCGAGCGGCGCCTGGAGAGCTACCGGAAGCTGCTCCGGGAGAACCAGTACATCGTGGCCAAGACCGACGCCCGGGCCAGGGCCGAGATGCGGCGCGAGTGGAAGCGCCGCGGGGCCGAGGGGCGGGCCGCGATGGAGGCCAAGCGGGGCCGCGCGCGGTAGCCGCCCGCGGTGACCCCCGGCGGTCACCGCGCGCAGGGCGCGGGCGGCGGGGCCGAACGGCCCCGCCGCAACCCCGTCGACGCCGGGTTAAACCTCCGTCACCACCCCTCTTGCGGGTGGATCTTGACGACGCGACCGACACGGAGTGTGTCGGTCGCGTTACGTTGTGGAACTGTCGGCTTCGTCAAGGCTCACCTGACGCATGGCCAACTGAACAGTGCGGAGGACGGAATACATGGTCAAGGCGGTACGGGTCATCGTGGCGCTGCTCCTGGTTCTGCTGGGTACGGCGCCGGCCCACGCGGCGACACCCGACCGTCGGGGGGAGAAGGAGAAATGGACCGGCACCTGGGCGGCCGCGGCCTCCGGCACCGCCCTTCCGCTGCCCGGCGCGTCCATCCGCAACGTGGTGCACACCAGCGTCGGCGGCAGCACGGCGCGGGTCCGTCTCTCCAACCGGCTCGGCATCCGTCCGCTCCGCCTCGGCTCGGTCACCCTGGCCCTGCAGGAACACGGCTACTTCCCCCGGCCCGACGCGGTGCCGGGCACCATGCGTCGGGTGCTCTTCCGCGGCAGGCCCACGGTGGTGGTGCCGGCCGGCAAGGAGATCGTCAGCGATCCGGTGCGGCTCCAGGTGCCGGGCGACTCCAACCTCCTGGTGTCGGTGTACACGCCCTTCGACGACGGGCCGGCGACGTATCACCGGATCGCCAAGCAGACCAACTTCGTCGCCTACGGCGCCGACCGTGCCTCGGACGTCCACGGCGGGGCCTACACCTCGACCGTCCGGTCCTGGTACTACGTGACGGGCGTGGACGTCCGCACCGCGCGGGCGGCCGGAAGCGTGGTGGCGCTGGGTGACAGCCTCACCGACGGCGTGGGGACGACGCCGGACAGCAACAGCCGCTGGCCGGACCGGCTGGCCGACCGGCTCGCCGCGCTGCCGCCGCGGCACCGCCTCGGGGTGCTGAACACCGGGATCTCCGGCAACCGGATCCTCAACGACCGGTCGGGGCCGAGCGCCCTCGACCGGTTCGACGCCGACGTCCTGCGGCGCAGCGGCGTGCGGACGGTGATCGTGCTGGAGGGCATCAACGACGTGATGACCGACGCGGCGGGAGGGGACGGGATCAAGGCGTTCCGCAAGGCGTACCGGACGATCGCCGAGCGGGCGCACGCCAAGGGGATCAGGGTCGTCGGCGCGACGCTCACGCCCTACCGGGGGCATCTCGCCTACACCCCGGAGCGTGAGGCGCTGCGCCAGCAGATCAACCGCTACCTCCGCGAGGACGCGCCGTTCGACGCGGTGGTGGACTTCGACGCGGCGGTGCGCGATCCGCGGCGGCCGGACCGGATCCGGCCCGCCTACGATCCCGGCGACCACCTGCACTTCAACGACGCCGGGATGAAGGCGCTGGCGCGGGCGGTCGACCTGAAGGCGTTGCGGGGTTAAGGCTTGATGTTCAGCTTGTGAGGACTGTGAGGAGCCACGCGCCGAGGACGAGGAGCGCCGCGTAGAGTTCCACGAGCAGCACTGTGCCCCCGGACCGCATCAGGCTCCGGACCGCCGCCCTCGCCTCGCGGGGGCGGCGGCGTTCGTGCACCCGTTCGTGCAGGTAGAGGCCGCCGAGGAAGCCGGGCACGGCACCGACGACCGGGAGCAGGAAGAAGCCGAGGAACGCGCCGGCGCCCGCGTAGCCGCGCAGGTCGGCCCGGCGGCCGACGGCGGTGGTCCGGGAGTCCTGCCGGTGCGCCAGCTGGGCGCGCAGCAGCTGGGCCAGCAGGAGCAGGAGGGTGGCGCCGACCAGCACCGCCCAGGCGGTGGGCCGTGGTTCGTTGAGCGCCCACCACAGCACACCGGCCCACACGAGCCAGGACCCGGGGACCCCGGGCGCCAAGACTCCGCAGATGCCGAGCAGGATGACCGCCCCGGCCAGCAGGAGTTCCCACGCTCCCATTCCTCCAGGGTGCCGGAAGCGGGCGGTGTGTGCGGGGTACGGCGCGGCCGTGGGTTTGCGGTGACTTCGGCTTCTTGTTCGGGTTGTCGTCCGAAAATGTGTTCCATGGGCACTGCCCCGACCGCATGTCGGATGCGCGGTTTCAGACGCCTGGGGCGGTCGATGATTAGGGGCATGAGCCAACAGGGGGACACGCCCACCGGCCGCCGGGACGAGGGTGTGCACGAGGACGACTGGTGGGGCCAGTTGTACGACGACGCCGCCGGTGACACGGGGCCGACGGCGGCTCCGGACTCCCTCGACGACCGGTTCGCCTCGGTGGCGGGGACGGTGGGTGCGGGTGCGGGTGCGGAGGACGCTGTTCCGGCGGACGGCCGGAGCGTCCCCGCGCCCCGGCCCGAACCCGGGTCCGAGACACCTTCCGCCCCG
>NZ_JACADT010000560.1:0-3745 GCF_013421635.1 Streptomyces sp. UH6
ACCGTGATGCTGCTGCGCGACACCGGACACGGCCCCGTGGTGCACATGCTCCGCCGCCGGGCCTCCATGGCCTTCGCGGGCGGCGCGTACGCCTACCCCGGCGGAGGCGTCGACCCGCGGGACGACGACCTCCTGGTCCGCTGGGCAGGCCCCTCCCTCGCGGAGTGGGCCGCCCGCCTCGGCGTCGGCGACGAGCCCGCCGCCCAGGCCGTCGTCTGCGCCGCGGTGCGGGAGACCTTCGAGGAGGCCGGTGTGCTGCTGGCCGGCCCGACTGAGGACACCGTCGTCGGCGACACCACCGGCGAGGAGTGGGAGAAGGACCGGGCCGCCCTCGCCGCCCACGAGCTCTCGTTCGCCGAGTTCCTCGACCGCCGCGGCCTCGTCCTCCGCTCCGACCTCCTCGGCGCCTGGGCCCGCTGGATCACCCCGGAGTTCGAGACCCGGCGTTACGACACCTTCTTCTTCGTCGCCGTCCTCCCCGAGGGCCAGCGTGCCCGCGACGTCTCCACCGAGGCCGACCGCACCGTCTGGACCCGTCCCGCGGACGCCGCGGCCGGGTACGACCGGGGCGAACTGCTGATGATGCCGCCCACCATCTCCACACTCCGCACCCTGGAGCCCTACGCGACCGCCGCCGATGCGCTGGCCGCCGCGCCGGAGAGGGACATGGCGCCGGTGCTGGCCCGGGCCCGGCTGGTGGACGGCGAGGTGGAACTGGCCTGGCCGGGCCACGACGAGTTCACCAAGAGGGTGACCGCCGCCGCCACGGAGGGGCCGACCGCATGACGAACGCAGCCGCCCTGCCCGGCCAGCCCCGTGGCGGCGTCCTCTCCGGACCCGCCACCGCCCGCACCGTCAACGTGCTGGCGCCCAACCCGTCCCCGATGACACTGGACGGCACCAACACCTGGGTCGTCGCCGAGCCGGACTCCCGGCTGGCGGTCGTGGTCGACCCGGGGCCGCTGGACGAGGAACACCTGGCGAACGTGATCGCCACCGTCGAACGCTCCGGCCGCCGCGTCGGGCTCACCCTCCTCACCCACGGCCACGCCGACCACGCCGAGGGGGCGAAACGTTTCTCCGAGCTGACCGGCACCAAGGTCCGTGCCCTGGACCCCTCGCTGCGCCTCGGGGACGAGGGTCTGGCCGCGGGCGACGTGGTGGATCTGGAGGGCCTGGAGATGCGGGTGGTGCCCACTCCGGGACACACCTCGGACTCCCTGTCGTTCCACCTGCCGGCCGACCGGGCGGTGCTCACCGGGGACACCGTCCTCGGACGCGGCACCACGATGGTCGCCCATCCGGACGGGCGGCTCGGCGACTACCTCGACTCGCTGCGCCGCCTGCGTTCCCTGACGGTGGACGACGGCGTGCACACCGTGCTTCCCGGCCACGGGCCGGTCCTCGACGACGCGCAGGGGGCGGTCGAGTACTACCTGGCGCACCGCGCCCACAGGCTGGCCCAGGTGGAGACGGCCGTGGAGGGCGGCTGCCGGACCTCCGCGGAGGTCGTGGCACACGTGTACGCGGACGTGGACCGCAGCCTGTGGCCGGCGGCCGAACTGTCGGTCCGCGCACAGCTGGAGTACCTGCGGGAGCACGGGCTGGTCTGAGCGGCCGGCCCGTGCTCCGTCAGGGGCCGGGTCAGCGGCTCCGCTTCGCCAGACGCTCGACGTCCAGCAGGATCACCGCGCGCGCCTCCAGGCGCAGCCAGCCGCGGCCGGCGAAGTCGGCCAGCGCCTTGTTCACGGTTTCGCGGGAGGCGCCCACCAGCTGGGCCAGCTCCTCCTGCGTCAGGTCGTGGACGACGTGGATGCCTTCCTCGGACTGCACGCCGAAGCGGCGCGAGAGGTCGAGCAGCGCCCGGGCCACGCGGCCCGGCACGTCGGAGAAGACCAGGTCGGACATCTGGTCGTTGGTCTTGCGCAGGCGCCGGGCGACGGCGCGCAGCAGCGCGGCGGCCACCTCGGGACGGGCGTTCAGCCAGGGCTGGAGGTCGCTGTGGCCGAGGCCCAGCAGCTTCACCTCGGTCAGCGCGGTGGCGGTCGCCGTGCGCGGGCCCGGGTCGAAGAGCGACAGTTCACCGATCAGCTCACCGGGGCCGAGGACCGCCAGCATGTTCTCGCGGCCGTCCGGGGACGTCCGGTGGAGCTTCACCTTGCCCTCGGTGACCACGTAAAGGCGGTCACCGGGGTCGCCCTCGTGGAACAGCGCGTCGCCGCGTGCGAGGGTCACCTCACTCATCGAAGCGCGGAGCTCCGCGGCCTGCTCGTCATCGAGCGCCGCGAAGAGCGGGGCGCGCCGCAGAACGTCGTCCACGAGATCTCTCCTATTCGACCTGCTCAGGGAATCCGGTCCCCCCGGGTTACCGTCCGTACCACCGGTGGTCCAGGGGTCCCAGTTCCCCAGTTTGCCGGTCGGTCCAAACAGTGTGATCTGTCACAAGGATGCCGCACAGGTGTGCCAGACATCGCGCCAGGGGCCCAATTGGACCGTGATCCCCTGGGTACGCGGCGGATGTCGGTGCGGGGCCTTAGGCTGGCCGGGTGTCCGAAACGCCGACGACTACACGGGCCGCGGGGGCCGACCGGGTGATCGGGCAGGGTGATTCCGCCGTCGGCGAACAGACCACGAATGGAGCGACGAACGTGGCGGACGACGAGGCTCGCCGACCGGACGGAGGCGCGGCGCGGGCGCCGCGCGGGCGCGGAGACGCCGCTGCCGGAAAGGGCGCCGTCGCGCGTGTGGCGGCGGGAAAGCCGGAGTCCCGGGTGGCGTTGGTCAGGCGTGCGCGGCGGATGTACCGCGAGCTCGCCGAGGTGTACCCCTACGCGCATCCGGAGCTGGACTTCGAGAACCCGTTCCAGCTGCTGGTCGCCACCGTGCTCTCCGCCCAGACGACCGACCTGCGGGTCAACCAGACCACGCCCGCGCTCTTCGCCAAGTACCCCACCCCCGAGGACCTGGCGGCGGCCGACCCGGAGGAGGTCGAGGAGATCCTCCGGCCCACCGGTTTCTTCCGCGCCAAGACCCGCTCGGTGATGGGCCTGTCCAAGGCATTGGTGGAGGAGTTCGGGGGCGAGGTCCCCGGTCGGCTGGAGGACCTGGTCAAGCTGCCCGGCGTGGGCCGCAAGACCGCCTTCGTCGTGCTCGGGAACGCGTTCGGGCGCCCCGGCATCACCGTGGACACGCACTTCATGCGGCTGGTGCGGCGCTGGAAGTGGACCGAGGCCACCGAGCCGGAGAAGATCGAGGCCGAGATGAGCGCCCTCTTCCCGAAGCGCGACTGGACCATGCTGTCCCATTACGTGATCTTCCACGGCCGCCGGATCTGTCACGCCCGCAAGCCCGCCTGTGGCGCCTGCCCGGTCGCCGAGCTCTGCCCCGCCTACGGAGAGGGCGAGACGGACCCGGAGAAGGCGAAGAAGCTCCTCAAGTACGAGAAGGGCGGCTTCCCCGGCCAGCGCCTCAAGCCTCCGCAGTCCTACCTCGACCACGGCGGCATCCCCGCCCCGCCCCTGGGCAAGGAATGAGGGAACCGGCCGGCGCGGTCCGGCGTGGAGAACCATGGGCCGCATGCGGGACGTCCAGCCGCACAGCACATCGCCCGGTGCCGCAGGACATGAGGCCGTGCCAGGTGACGTCGTGCCGTGCGGCGGCGCGCCGCGTGGTGGCGTGCCACATGGCGCCGCGCCACATGGCGGCGGAGCACATGGCGCCGCGCCACATGGCGGCGGACCACACG
>NZ_JACADT010000561.1:0-3738 GCF_013421635.1 Streptomyces sp. UH6
CAGCTCGCGGCCCAGCGCGCCGGTCATCCGGTCCAGGTAGACCGCGAGGATCACGATGGACAGGCCCGCCTCCGCGCCGAGGCCGACGTCGAGCTGGCCGATGGCCTCGTTGACCGCGCCGCCCAGGCCGCCGGTGCCGACCATGCCGGCGATGGCCGCCATCGACAGGCCCAGCATGATGACCTGGTTGACGCCGGCCATCACGGTGGGCAGCGCCAGAGGCAGCTGGACCCGCAGCAGCGTGTTGCGCCGGGTGGTGCCGAAGGCCTCGGCCGCCTCGACCAGCTCGGGGTCGACCTGGCGGATGCCCAGCTCGGTCATCCGGACGGCGGGCGCGACGGCGAAGATCAGGGTGGCCACGATGCCCGCGGGGGCGCCGGTGCCGAAGAAGATGATGGCCGGGATCAGGTAGACCATGGCCGGCAGCGTCTGCATGAAGTCCAGCACCGGGCGCACCGCGGCGCTCACCCGGTCGGAGCGCGCGGCCCAGATGCCGACCGGCACGCCCACGGCGAGGGCGATCACGGTGGCCACCAGCAGCAGCGCCAGGGTGGACATGGAGTCGGACCACAGGCCGAGCGCGTCGACGAAGACGAAGCCGAGGAAGGACAGCACGCCGGCCGACAGGCCGCGCAGCCGCCAGGCGATCACCGAGAGGATGCCGATCAGCAGCAGCGGCTCCGGCGCCTGGAGCACGGCGTCCAGGCCGTCGTAGGCGCCCGCGAAGACCGTCTTGAAGAAGTCGAAGAGCCAGGCCAGGTGCGCGCGGAGCCATTCGACCCCGGTGTTGACCCACTCGCCGAAGGTGATGCGGGGCATCAGGCGGCCACCCCCTCGGGGCCGGTGGTATGCCGTGCGCAGGCGGCGGGCTCCTTGGCCGGACCGCCGGCGGCGTCGGCGACGGCGACGGCGACGGCATCGTCGGCGTCCACGTCGCCGATCACCGCGACCAGCCGCTCCTGGGAGACCGTGCCGACCCGGGCGCCCTCGGCGTCCACCACTTCCACGGCGTGCGGCGTGCGGGCGCACAGGGCGCACAGCTCGTCGAACGGCGTGTCCGGGGTGGCGGTCGGGCAGCCGCAGCCGGCCTCGTCGCCACCGGTGGCGCGGTCCATCACGGAGGCCGCGGTCAGCACCTTGGAGCGGTCGACGTCCCGGGTGAAGGAGGCGACGTACTCGTCCGCGGGCCGGACCAGGATGTCCTCGGCGGTGCCGATCTGCACGATCTCGCCGTCCCGCATCACGGCGATGCGGTCACCGAGGCGCATCGCCTCGTTCAGGTCGTGGGTGATGAAGACGATGGTCTTGTGGAGCGTCTTCTGCAGCTCCAGCAGCTGGTCCTGCATCTCGCGGCGGATCAGCGGGTCGAGGGCGCTGAAGGACTCGTCCATCAGCAGCAGGTCGGCGTCGGTGGCGAGCGCGCGGGCCAGTCCGACGCGCTGGCGCATGCCGCCGGAGAGCTCGTCGGGCCAGGACTTCTCCCAGCCCTCCAGCCCGCACAGGGCGAGCGCCTCGGCGGCGCGCTCCTCCCGCTCGGCACGCGGCACGCCCTGGACCTCCAGGCCGTAGGCGGCGTTCTGCAGCACGGTGCGGTGGGGGAAGAGCGCGAAGTGCTGGAAGACCATGCTGATGCGCCGCGAGCGCAGGGTGCGCAGCTCGGCGGCGGTGAGCGAGGCCAGGTCCTGGCCGTCGAAGCTGACGGTGCCCGCGGTGGGCTCCAGCAGCCCGTTGAGCATGCGCAGGAGCGTGGACTTGCCCGAGCCGGACAGGCCCATGACCACGAAGATCTCGCCCGGCTCCACCGTGAAGGAGGCGTCGATGACCGCGGCGGTGACGCCGTCGGCCCTCAGCTCTTCACGATCGGCGCCTTTGCGCAGTCGTTCCACCGTTTGCTCGGGTCTGCCACCGAACACCTTGTAGACCTTCTCGGCCTGCAATCTGGATGACACGTTCAGCCTCTCGTCCTACCGTTCGACATCCGCGGCGTTGGCATATGCAACAGAAGCGGACAGGAGCCGCACCTGCCCCGGCCGCCACCGGGCAAACACCCGCCCGGGCCGGCTTCACGGCACGCTCACATTCGTGTCCCGCCCGAGACATGCCCGAACCGCCGGTACGGCAAGATGGCGAGGCGTGACCGGACGACTGATGCTCCTCGACACCGCTTCCCTCTATTTCCGCGCCTACTTCGGCATGCCCGAATCGGTGAAGGCGCCGGACGGCATGCCGGTGAACGCCGTGCGCGGCCTCCTCGACTTCATCGACCGCCTGGTCAAGGACCACCGCCCCGACGCGCTGGTGGCGTGCATGGACGCGGACTGGCGGCCGGCCTGGCGGGTGGAGCTGATCCCCTCCTACAAGGCCCACCGGGTGGCCGAGGAGCGGACCGGCGGTCCGGACGCCGAGGAGGTCCCGGACACCCTCTCGCCGCAGGTCCCGGTGATCGAGGCGGTGCTGGACGCGCTGGGCATCGCCCGGGTGGGCGTGGCCGGCTACGAGGCGGACGACGTGATCGGCACCTTCACGGCCCGTGCGACCGGCGCGGTGGACATCGTGACCGGCGACCGCGACCTCTTCCAGCTGGTCGACGACGCCCGCGGGGTGCGGGTGCTCTATCCGGTGAAGGGCGTCGGCAACCCGCAGGTCGTGGACGGGGCGGCCCTGCGCGAGAAGTACGGGGTGGACGGCAGCGGGTACGCCGACCTGGCGCTGCTGCGCGGCGACCCGAGCGACGGCCTGCCCGGTGTGCCCGGCGTCGGCGAGAAGACGGCCGCCAAGCTGCTGGAGAGGTTCGGCGACCTGGCCGGGATCATGGCCGCGGTGGACGACCCCGCCTCCGGCCTCACCCCGGCGCAGCGCCGTCGGCTGGACGAGTCCCGGCCCTACGTGGCGGTCGCCCCGAAGGTGGTGCGGGTCGCCTCGGACGTGCCGCTCCCCGAGGTCGACACCACGCTGCCGAAGGCGCCGCGGGACCCGGAGACGGTGCGCGCCCTGGCCGCGCGCTGGAACCTGGGCGGGTCGCTCCAGCGCCTGCTGACCACCCTGGAGGGATGACGGGCGGGGGCGCGGCCAGGGCCCCTGGCCGCAACGGCGGGCGCCCCTGGCCACAAGTACCCGCGGCCACAAAATGCCACCGGACATGCCCTCGGGCAAGGTCACGGCCGCCGATTCGGTGCTAGCTTAGGGGAGCCTAAGCTAACTAGCAGGGAGGCCTCATGACAGCGCGCCCGGTCCGCAAGAGCCCGCCGAAGCCGCACCTCGGACGGGTGATCCGCACCCAGCGACTCACCCCGCACATGCAGCGGGTGGTCTTCGGCGGCGACGGCCTGGCCGGCTTCGAGGCGGGGACCCGTACGGACCACTACGTCAAGCTGGTGTTCCCCGCCGAGGGTGTCGAGTACCCGGAGCCGTTCAGCATGGCCCGCGTCCGCGAGGAGTTCCCCCGCGAGCAGTGGCCGGTCACCCGCACCTACACGGTCCGCGCCTGGGACCCGGAGCTGCGCGAGCTGACCGTCGACTTCGTGGTCCACGGCGACGAGGGCCTGGCCGGCCCCTGGGCGCTGCGCGCGCAGCCCGGCGACACGCTGCGGATGCTGGGCCCGGGCGGCGCCTACGCCCCGGATCCGTCGGCCGACTGGCACCTGCTGGTCGGTGACGAGAGCGCCCTGCCGGCGATCTCGGCGGCCCTGGAGGCGCTGCCCCCGGGCGCCGAGGTGCGGGCCTTCGTCGAGGTCTCCG
>NZ_JACADT010000562.1:0-3732 GCF_013421635.1 Streptomyces sp. UH6
GGACGGGGAAAGGCGGGGGCGGGCCTCACCGGCCACGCCGCCCGCCTGTTCCGGGCGTACGGCCGTCGGGGGAGTCGTCCGGCGCGGGGGCCGCCGGGCGGCGCCGTCTAGCGGCTGCCGACGGCGGCGGTCGCCAACCGGTCCGAGATGATCTTCAGCATGGCGGGCTGGTGGTTGGAGAGGAAGAAGTGGCCGCCCGCGTACGTGTGCATCTCGAACCCGGCGTCGGTGTGGTCCTTCCAGGACCGGGCCTCGTCGAGGGTCACCTTCGGGTCGTCGTCGCCCGTGAAGACGGTGATGGGGCACGACAGCGCGGGACCGGGCTCGTAGACGTAGGTCTCGGCGGCGCGGTAGTCGCCGCGGATCGCGGGGAGCGACATGCGCAGCACCTCCTCGTCGCCGAGGACGCGCGGGTCCGTGCCGCTGAGCAGACGCAGTTCGGCGAGCATGCCCTCGTCGTCCCGCAGGTGCACGGTCTCGTGGCGCGGGCGGGAGGGCGCGCGGCGGCCGGAGGCGAAGAGGTGGACGGGGGCGGCGCCGCGGGCCTCCATCAGCCGGGCCATCTCGAAGCCGAGGGTGGCGCCGAGGCTGTGGCCGAACAGGGCGGTCGGCGGGTCGTCGGGGCTGGGGGAGAGCACGTCGACGATCTGCCGGGCGAGTTCCTGAAGTGTTTCCACGCATTTCTCGTGACGGCGGTCCTGGCGTCCCGGGTACTGCACGGAAATGACGTCCAGTTCGGGGGAAAGGGCTCTGGCGACCGGGAAGAAGAACGTCGCCGAGCCGCCGGCGTGCGGCAGGCAGACGAGTCGTGTTCTCCGTCCGGACGCTTCACTGAATCTGCGGAGCCACAGTGTGTGGTCGACTTCCGGAGCAGTCATGTGAGACGTGGGTCCTTTCCGCTTTTCCCGCTTTCCCGCCACTTCCCGTCGACGGTAGAAGGGGGAGTCCGGCGGCCCAACCCCTCCGGTCCGGACTGTTCCCCCTACTCCCCCGGCGCCGCGTAGGGGGCGGCCCGGAGACGGACCCGGGTCGGGGCCGGGGCCGAAGGGGCGGACCGGAGGGGCCGGCCGACCGTCAGAGGAGAGCGGGCTCGGGCAGTACGGCGCCCTGACGGCGCAGCTCGGCGCCGACCTCGGAGCCGTCCGGCGTACCGCCGTCGGCCACCACGGCCGCGGCGACACCCGCCGCCTGACCGGTGGCGAAGGCGGTGCCCATGACCCGCAGCGAGGCCCCGGCGAGGCGGTCGCCGTCGACGTTGCGGCCGGCGGCGAACAGGTTGTCCGTGTCGGCGCTCCACAGCGACCCCAGGGGGATCTCGTAGTAGCCGTCCCCCTTGATGAAGTGCCACTCGGACGGCCGGCCGGGACCCGGGTGGTACTCGACCGGCCAGGCGCCGACCGCCACGGCGTCGTGGAATCGTGCGGCGCCCAGGACCTCGTCCACGCCGAGCCGGTAGCGGGCGATGACGTGACGGGACTCGCGCGTCCCCAGTTCGGGACCGGTGCTGACGATGTACGCGCCCTCGGCCCCGGGCAGGGAGCGGATGACGTCGAGGTAGGCGTGCGCCTGGACGCGGGCACGGGCCTCGGCACGGCTGACGTCGGCGGCGTCGCGGGCGTCGTACGCCTCGTCGACGATGTAGGCGATGACGTCCCCGGACACCGGCAGCCGGGCGACCAGTCCGTGGGCGGAGACCAGCGGACTCACGCCTCGGGCGCGAGCGGTGTGGACGGCGGCGGAGACCTGGGCCCTGGAGACGTCGACGTGCCGCGGGATGCCGCCGAAACGGACGCCGAGCGACCCGTTCTGCACCATGCCGTCCGTTCCGTAGCGGACCGCCGCGCCGGCGAAGGCGGCGAGGTCGGCCTCGCCGCTGGCGTCGACGAAGGCGTCCGCCGTGACCTCCGTGACGCCGCGGTGGCCGGCGACGCTCACCCGGGTGATCCTCCCGTCCACCCGGTGCGCCCCGGACACATGGCTGTGCAGACGGACGTCGACGCCCGCGGCGGCGCACAGCGTGTCCAGGGCCCGCTTGACGGCCTCCGGCTCGAACACGACGCACACGCCGTTGAACCGCTGCGGAGCGCTGACCGCGCCTTCCTCCCGGAGCGCGGACAGGACCTCCTCGGCCACGCCGAACACCACCTGCCGGGGCTCGTCCTCGCGGGTGTAGATCCCGCAGTACGTCAGGACGTTGCGCAGCGTGGCGGCGCCGCCGAGGCAGGGGCCGCGCTCCAGCAGCAGGGTGCGGGCACCGGCGCGGCGCGCCCCCACGGCGGCGGCGACGCCGGCGGACCCGCCGCCCACGACGACCACGTCGTACTTCTCTGCCATCTGACGGCCTTCCGTAGAGGAATCGTTCGGATCGGGATATCGGTCGGACGGATGCACGGCGCGGAGAACGGTTCGGCCGATCCGCCCGGCGAAGGCCGCACACGGAAAGTCGGTGCGGTTCCGTGCGGTTCCGTGCGCGAGGGAAAAGACAATTGTGGCCAGGGTCTTCAGAGAAGCACTCGGGAGGGACCCCTACCAAGAATTCCGCCCCCCTACCGGGGGCGGTCAGGGGTGCTTGAAAGGGGCGGATCCGAAGAAGAATGAGGCTGGATCGAGACGAGAGGTGTGCCGATGACACAGACCCTGCCCTTTCCCTCAGGCACGACGAACAGCCCCGTCCGACTCGAAGGAGGCCCTGCCGAACTCGTCGGCACCGTGGATTTGAAGGATTTCCGCGATTTGATCTTCTCCGACGAGAAGATCAAAATCCGGCACGGCAACGGCTACGAGCACTACACGCCGTCCGGCAACGCGCCAGGGGTCTACCAATGGGTGGGCCGCACCAAGATCGCCGAATAGTCAGGCGAGACCCGCAAGGCCTCAGGGTCCGTCCTCCGCCACCGCGGAGGGCGGACCCTGAAGCTTGTGCGGGCGAACCGAACGCGAAGGCCCGCGTGAAGGCACCAGCCCGCGTGAAGGCGAGTGCCAGGCGAAGACGGCGGCCAGGTCGAGGGCCAAGGCGAGGGCGAGGGGCACTCGCGCACCCCTCGCCCGTGCCTCAGGTGGTGCTGAAGCGCTGGTCGATGAAGGCGAACAGCTCGTCGTCCGAGGCCGAGTCGAGTTCCTCCCGGACGTCCGCGTCGCCCTCCTCCTCGAACGGGGCGTGTCCGGCCGTCCCTTCCCGGACCTCGTCCCAGCGGGCCAGCAGGTTCCTCAGCCGCAGTGCCACGGACTCCGCGGGCCCGCCGTCCGGGACGAGTCCCTTGGCCCGTTCCGGTGTCAGCGTCTCGAACGCCTCCTCCAGCCGCCGCAGTTCCGCGTCGAGGTCGACCGGTCCTCCCGCGTCCGGCCGGGCGTCGGGGGCGTGCACCAGCAAGGACAGGACGTGGGCGGCCAGGTCCGCGGGCGTCGGATGGTTGAAGACCAGGGTCGCCGGCAGCCGCAGCCCGGTCAGCGCGTTGAGCCGGTTGCGCAGTTCGACCGCGGTCAGGGAGTCGAAGCCCAGCTCGCTGAAGGCGTGCCCCTCCCCGACCCGGTACCCGGGAGCGTGGCCGAGCACCGACGCCACCTCGTTCACGACCACGTCGACCACCATCGCCTGACGCCTCTCGGGGGCGGCTTCGGCGAGCCGGTCGCCCAGCGTCCGTCCGGCCTCCGTCCCGCTGCCCACGGCGGCCCGGCGCGGAACCGCCCGCAGCAGCCGCCGCATGAGCGGAGGGACGACCCCGGTCTCGGCGG
>NZ_JACADT010000563.1:0-3731 GCF_013421635.1 Streptomyces sp. UH6
CGCCCCCGTCACCCTGGTCCCGGTGCCCGCCGGCTCGGCGAACATCCGGTGTCCGTGCGACCAGGGGTGCAGGGCGTGGGTGGGGTGCGTCGTCTGGTTGCGCAGGGCCGCGTCGACCAGCCCGGCGACCGCCGGGTCCGAGGCCCGCATCCCGCCGGTCTGGACGACCGGGGCGCGGCCGACGTCGGTGATCACGATCGGCTCCCCGTACAGCTGCGTGTGGCGGCGCGCCTCCGCGGCGACCACCGAGAAGTCGCCGGTCGTGGCCGCCTGGTCCATCAGCGACCCGAAACGGTCGAGGTCCGCACCCCGGGCGAGGATCAGCTGCTGGGTGCGGTCGGAGGCGGTGAACAGCAGCAGCGGAACGGCGAACGCGGCCACCGTGAGGACCACGAAGAGCAGCAGCACGGTCCGGACCCGGGAGCGCACGCGCCTGCCTCAGTTCCCGAAACGGAAGCCGAAGCCCCGGATGGTGGTGACCAGTCCGGGCCGTCCGAGCTTGGCGCGCACCTGGGCGAGGTGCACGTCCAGGGAACGGGAGACCGCGCGGTGGGCGTCGCCCCACACCTCGTCGAGGACCTGCTCACGGCTGACCGCCGTGCCCGCCCGCCCCGCCAGCACCGCCAGGACGTCGAACTCCTTCGCGGTCAGCTCGACCGCCACCCCCGCCACCCGGACCCGGCGGGCCTCGAGGTCGACCTCGACGTCACCGGCGCGCACGGTGCGCGGGCCCGCGGGAGGCGCCGTCGTGCGCGCCGCGGCCCGCCGGGTGACCGCCTCGATGCGGGCGAGCAGTTCGGCCAGGCGCACCGGCTTGACCAGGTAGTCGTCGGCCCCCAGACGCAGTCCGCGCACCACCGACCGCTCGTCGCCCCGGGCGGTCAGCACCACCACGGCCAGGTCGCTCACCGCGCGCAGCCCGCGCAGCACCTCGAGGCCGTCGACGTCGGGCAGTCCGAGATCGAGGATGAGCAGCTCGGCGCTGCGGTGATAGGTCAGGACGTCCCTGCCGTGACGGACCCGCCGCGTGTCGTGGCCGTGGTCGTACAGCACCTCCACGAGAGCAGCGGCCACGCCGTCGTCGTCCTCGGCCAGCAGTATCCGCATCCGTGCCCACACCTCCCTCGTCGCCCTCGGCACCCCGGAACCGGGCGTGCCCCGGGGCCCCGAATGTAGACCACGAAGGCCCCGCCGACCTGTGGCGTACGGCACATCGCCGCACGTCAGAGGGGCGCCGGGAATGTTAAGGCGAGGTTAGATCCGTGTCGCGACACCTTTCTCCGGGCCCAGCGCCGGGCCAGGCTCCAGCCGTCCGGAAACGACGCGCAGGACCAGGAGAACCATGAGCGACCCGCACCCCCTCGCCCCCAAGACCCCGGGCTGGCTCGACTGGTGCCCGGACCCTTCGGTGCCCGCGTTCCGGCTGCCCCCGGGCGCCGTGGACGCGCACTGCCACGTCTTCGGCCCGCAGGCCGACTTCCCGTTCGCGCCGGAACGCAAGTACACCCCCTGCGACGCGGGCAGGCAGCAGTTGTTCGCCCTCCGCGACCGGCTGGGCTTCGCCCGCAACGTCGTCGTGCAGGCCACCTGTCACGGCGCCGACAACTCCGCCATGGTCGACGCCGTCCGGGCCTCCGGCGGCCGGGCCCGCGGCGTGGCCACGGTCCGTCCGGACGTCACCGAGCGGGAACTGCGGGAACTGGACGCCGCCGGTGTGCGCGGCGTGCGGTTCAACTTCGTACGCCGCCTGGTCGACGCCTCGCCGCGGGACGACCTCGCCGTGATCGCGAAGAAGATCGCCCCGCTCGGCTGGCACATCGTCCTCTACTTCGAGAGCGCGGACCTGCCGGACCTCGAGGACTTCTTCGCCGCCCTGCCCGCCCCGCTGGTGATCGACCACATGGGCCGGCCCGACGTGACCCGTCCCGTCGACGGGCCCGAGTTCCGCCGGTTCCTGCGCTTCGTCGAGGCCAACGACGTATGGGTGAAGGTCACCTGCCCCGAGCGCCTCAGCGTGGGCGGGCCCTGGGCCGTGGACGGCGAACGGCACGCCTACACCGACGTCGTCCCCTTCGCCCGCCGCGTGGTCGAGGAGTTCCCCGACCGCGTGCTGTGGGGCACCGACTGGCCGCACCCCAACCTCACCGGCCACATGCCCGACGACGGACTCCTCGTCGACCACATACCGCTCTTCGCGGTCACCGCCGACCAGCAGCGCCGGCTGCTCGTCGACAACCCGATGCGCCTGTACTGGCCCGGCGAGACCCCCTGACCGTCCGCCGCCGGGGCCCGCCCCGCCCGCCGGACCCGCCCCACCCCTCGCAGACTCCCCCGAGAAGGCACCTCCCATGACACACCCGCAGGCGGTACCGCACGCCAACGCGCTGAACCGGATCAACAGACTGCCCGTCGGCCGGTTCCACAAGGTCACCCTCCTGGCCATCTCCTTCGCCTACTTCTTCGAGTTCGCGGACATCAACACCTTCGCGACGACCGCGCCCAAGCTGATCGGCCTGTGGGGCGTGACCATCGACCAGGTCGCCTACGTCACCTCCCTGTCGTTCGTCGGCATGTTCCTCGGCTCGATCGGCGCCGGGGCCATGGCCGACCGGTGGGGCCGCAGGCGGACCCTGATGCTGACCACCCTGTGGTTCGGCTTCTTCTCGTTCGTCTCGGTGTTCGCCTGGGACATCGTGTCCCTGGGCGTCTTCCGCGTGCTGACCTCGGCGGGCCTCGCGGCGATGACCGTCGTCGCGGTGATCTACGTCAACGAGATGTACCCGGCCGCCGTGCGCGGCAAGTTCCAGGCGTACGCCATCGTCATCGGCATCTGCGGCACCCCGGCCACCAACCTCATCGCCAGCGCCGTCGTGCCGCTCAACGACTGGTCGTGGCGCCTGGTCTACCTCTGGGGCTCGCTCGGCATCCTGCTCGTCCTCTTCGGCAAGCGGCTGAAGGAGTCCCCGCGCTGGCACGAGAGCCGGGGCGACCACGCCGAGGCGGACCGGATCCTCCGGGAGATCGAGGAGAGCGTCGCCGCCGAGAAGGGCCCGCTCGCCGAGCCGCTGCCGCCCGTGGAGGAGCCCCCGGTCACCCGTGCGCCGCTGCGCCTGCTGCTCCAGAAGAAGTACCTGTACCCGACGCTGCTGCTCACCGTGCTGTGGGTGACGCAGACCATCGGCTTCTTCGGCTTCTCCAGCTGGGCGCCCACGCTGCTGGCCAACGAGGGGTTCAGCGTCGAGAAGTCCGTCTTCTACGTGGCTCTCACCACGGTCGGCGCGCCGCTGGGTTCGTACCTGGCCTCCCTGGTCACCGACCGGTTCGAACGCAAGTGGTCCCTCGCGGCGTTCGGTACCGTCATCGCCCTGTGCGGGCTGCTGTACGGACTCACCTTCAACCCGGTCCTGATCATCGTCTTCGGCTTCCTCGTCAACATGTTCGAGCGCGGGTACACCGCGCTCGCCTACGCCTACTCCCCGGAGCTCTTCGACACCCGCGGGCGCTCGCTGGGAACCGGCGTCTCCTACGGCCTCGGCCGGCTCTCCAACGCGGCCGGGCCGCTGATCGTCGCCGCCGTCTACCAGGGCAGCGGGTACCAGAGCGTCTTCTACCTCATCGCCGGGGCGTGGCTGCTCGGCGCGATCGTCCTGGCGGTCTTCGGGCCCCGGACCCGGCAGGCGACGGCCGCCCTGCCGAAGGACCGGGTGGAGCCCGTGCGGGCGCCCTGACCG
>NZ_JACADT010000564.1:0-3722 GCF_013421635.1 Streptomyces sp. UH6
CGAGGGAGTTCCCGGCGCCGCCCCCGCGCTCCCGCCCGGCGGCATGCCCAGCGAGCGGCGCAGGAAGTCCACCTGGAGCAGCAGCAGGTTCTCCGCGACCTGCTCCTGGGGCGTCATGTGGGTGACCCCCGACAGCGGCAGCACCTCGTGCGGCCGCCCCGCGGCCAGCAGGGCCGAGGAGAGCCGCAGCGTGTGGGCGGCCACCACGTTGTCGTCCGCGAGCCCGTGGATCACCATCAGCGGCCGGGCGGGTGTGACGGCGCCGGAGAGGCCGTCGTCGGTGACCAGCGAACTCGCGGCGTACGCCGCCCCCTCGGTGGCTGGGTCGCCCAGGTACCGCTCCGTGTAATGGGTGTCGTAGAGGCGCCAGTCGGTGACGGGGGCGCCGGCGACGCCCGCGGCGAAGACGTCCGGGCGGCGCAGCACGGCCAGCGCCGCGAGGTAGCCGCCGAACGACCAGCCCCGGACCGCCACCCGCGAGAGGTCCAGCGGGTACCGCTCGGCGAGGTCGTGCAGGGCGTCGATCTGGTCCTCCAGGGCGAGCGTGAAGTCGCCCCGGACCGCCTTCTCCCACTCCGGCGAGCGCCCCGGCGTACCGCGCCCGTCGGCGACGATCACCGCGAACCCCTGGTCGGCGAACCACTGAGACGTCAGATGGGCGTTGTGCGCGGCGGACACGCGCTGCCCGTGCGGGCCTCCGTACGGGTCCATAAGGACGGGCAGGAGGTCGCCCGCGCGGTGGTGCGCGGGCAGCAGCACGGCGCACGGAATCCGCCGCGCGCCCGCCCGGGTCAGTGAGACGCCGGGGGTCAGGCCGGGGTCGGCCGCGTGCGAGGCGATCCGCGCGACCTCCTTGCCGTCCCGTTCCACCCGCACCCGGGCCCCCGGCCGGTCGAGCGTGGACGACACCAGGACCGTCACCCCGCCCGCGCGGACCGCGGTGTGCACCCCCGGTTCCCGCGAGAGGCGCTCCACCCCCTCGGCGGTGACCCGGTGGACGTGCACCTCGCCGGTCTCCGGGTCGGCCGCCGCCTCGCCCGCGGAGGCCGACACCAGGACGTCGTCCTCCGACACGTCGAGGACCGCGCGCAGGTGCAGCCGGCCGTCGGTGAGCGTGCGTCCGCCCACCGCGAGGGCCCGCGCCCCGCTCTCGTCGGTGATCCGCACCAGCTCGCCGGACGGGCTCCAGCAGGGCGTGGCGGCGAACAATTCAAGCCATGTTGGGTCGCTCTCGCGCAGCAGCGTCCGGGTGGCCCCGGTGTCCGGGTCGACGGCCAGGGTCAGTTGCTCGCGCTGGTCCCGCGCCTGCACCAGGATCAGCGGCGAACCCGCCGCTGACCAGTGCACTCGTGCCAGGTACGGGAACCGCTCGCGGTCCCAGACGACCTCCGTCCGGCGGCCGTCGAGGCCCAGGACGAACAACTGTACGTCCGCGTTGGGGGTTCCGGCCGCGGGGTACGCCTGCGGCCTCGGCTCCCGCCCGGGGTGCGCGGGGTCGGCGATCCACCACCGCCGCACCGGCGCGTCGTCGGCCCGGGCGGCCAGCAGCCGGTCCGACTCCGGGGACCACCAGAAGCCGCGGAAGCGGTGCATCTCCTCCGCCGCGACGAACTCCGCGAGCCCGTACGAGACCGTCTCCGACTCCGGTTCCGCGAGCGCCCGGTCGCCGTCGCCGTCCGCCCCGACGACCTTCAGCGCACCACCCGCGACATAGGCGACATGGCGTCCGTCGGGGGAGGGGCGGGGGTCGATCACCGGTCCCGCGACGGGCAGTTCACGCGCCGTCCCGGTCCTCAGGCCGACCGTGAAAAGCCGCCCTGACAAGGCGAAACACGCAACCTCCACGGCCGTGTCGGTGGCGTGGGAGACGATGCCGGCGCCACCCTCACGGCTCCGCTCGCGCCGGGCCCGCTCCTCGGCGGAGAGGTCCTCGCCGGTGCCGTCCAGCAGTGCCGCGGGGTCCGCGACGAGCCGCTCGGCCGGGCCGCCCGCGGCCGCGAGGTCCAGCACCCAGAGGGCGCCCGCACGGTCCGTGCCGGAACGCGAGCGCAGGAAGACGACCCGTGAGCCGTCCGGCGCGACGGTGAACGCGCGGGGCGCTCCGAGGGTGAATCGCTGGGTGCGGGCCTGCCGCCGGGGGAAGGATTCGGTGTCCGTCTGCATGACCTGACCATATTGGCCATGCGCCCCCCCTGTGCGGCTGTGCGCCGACTCATGCGTTGCTTCGGATAGTTATGATCACTGCCGTCCGGTGGGTATCAACCTGCTGGCTGCGCGAAGGATTTGTCGCCCCTTCGGTCCGACTGCCTGTGTCCTAGGGAGCTTTGGAGGTGAACCGCCGTGGCACTCTCGATCTCGGTGGTGGTGCTGCTGGCGATCGTCGTCTTCTTGCTGATCAAGAAGTCGGGCCTGAAGGCGGGGCATGCGGTCGTCTGCATGCTGCTCGGGTTCTACCTCGCCGCGTCGTCGGTGGCACCCACGATCAGTGAGCTGACCAACAACATCGCCGGCATGATCGGCAGCTTCAAGTTCTGACCGCGCGTCGCCCCCGTCCCGGATACCCCCGAGACGGAGGCGTACACCAGGACGTGTGCCGGGGCGTTTCCGTCGCCCCGGATGCCGGGGTCCCGCCCCCTCCGTCCTCCGGCACGCCTGCCGGGGGAGCGCCGGGGGGCCCGGCCTAAGCTGGCCCCATGACGGACATGCCCGCTCGCCGCCTGCTGCTGGTGCACGCGCACCCGGACGACGAGTCGATCAACAACGGCGCCACCATGGCCCGCTACGCGGCCGAGGGCGCCGGGGTCACCCTGGTCACCTGCACGCTGGGCGAGCTCGGCGAGGTCATCCCGCCCGAGCTGGCCCATCTCTCCGGCGCGGCGCTGGGCGCGCACCGCCGCCAGGAGCTGGCCGCCGCCATGCGCGAGCTGGGCGTCACGGACGTCCGCCTGCTCGGCGGCGCGGGCCGTTACGGCGACTCCGGGATGATGGGTCTGCCCGACAACGACGTCCCCGGCGCCTTCTGGGGAGCCCCGGTGGACGAGGCCGCCGAGCACCTGGTCGCCGTGATCCGCGAGGTGCGCCCCCAGGTCCTGGTCACCTACGACCCGGACGGCGGCTACGGCCACCCCGACCACATCCAGGCCCACCGCGTCGCCATGCGGGCGGCGGAGCTGGCCGCCGACCCGGGCGTGCGTCCCGACCTCGGCGGCGCCTGGGACGTTCCGCGCGTCTACTGGACCCGGATGCCCCGCGCGGTCGCCGAGGAGGCCTTCGCCCGCCTCCGTGCGGAGCTGCCCGGTCTCCCGTTCCCCGCGGCGGCCCAGGTGGACGACCTGCCCGGCGTCGTCGACGACCCGAGAACGATCAGCGTCCGGGTGGACGCCGGGGGCACCCCGTACGCGGCGGCCAAGGCCGCCGCGATGACGGCGCACGCCACCCAGATCGCCGTGCACGGCCCCTGGTTCGCCCTCTCCAACGACCTGGCCCAGCCGTTGTTCGCGGTCGAGCACTACCAGCTGGTGAAGGGCGAGCCGGCCGGCCCCGGCGTGGGGGACGACCTGTTCGCCGGCATCGCGCCCGCGGCCCCCGCGGGGCCCGGGGCATCCGAAGGACACCGGGGAGGCGCGGCATGAGCCCGAGCGGCGACACGAACGACGGCGACAGGAACGACGGCGACACGAACGGCGGCGACATGAACGGCAAGGGGCCGCGGCCCGCAGCGG
>NZ_JACADT010000565.1:0-3719 GCF_013421635.1 Streptomyces sp. UH6
TCGTGGACCTCCACCCGCAGCACGCCGTCCCCGTACCGCATGCGCAGCAGCAGGCCGCGCCCCGGCGGGACGCCGTGCAGGAGCGCGTTGGTCACCAACTCGCTCACGCAGAGCAGGACGTCGTCGGCCCGCCCGGCGAGCCCCCACTCCTCCAGCACGCCCGCGGCGAACCCCCGTGCCGCCCGCGCCGATCGCCTGTCGCGCCGGTAGAACCGCTCCCGCAGCCCGGCGCGTTGCTTCACCTCGTTCACGGGACGACTGTCACCGTGCGCGACTAGAGTGAACAGTGCGTGACCACGTACTCGCTGCCAGTACGAGCACAACCAGGGAGCCGCCGCATGCCGATGTCGCGCAGGCCGAAGAACCCGTCCGCCCTGCGCCTGCTCGGCGCCCAGATGCAGACGGCCCGCCGTGCCGCCGGGCTCACCCAGCGGTCGCTCGCCAACGCCGTCCACGTGGACCCGGAGACCATCGCCTCCGTCGAGCAGGGGCGCCGCCGCCTGATGCCGGACCTCGCGGCGCGGCTGGACCAGGCCCTCGGTACGCGGGGGCTGTTGGCGGCGGGCGTGGAGAACCTGCCGGAGATCGACCGGTTCCCGATGTACGCCGAGCAGTACATGGTCCACGAGCGCGAGGCGATCGCCCTGTCCTGGTACGACGCGCTGGTCGTACCGGGCCTCCTGCAGACCGAGGACTACGCGCGGGCGGTCCTGCGGGAACGCGTGCCGGTCCACGACGAGGACGAGATCGAGGCCAAGACCGCCGCGCGGGTGGCCCGCCAGGAGATCCTGCGGCGCAGGACGCCGCCGACGCTGAGCTTCGTGGTGTGGGAGCCGGTGCTGCACCTGGGGATCGGCGGCCCCGCCGTACGCCGTGAGCAGCTGCGGCGACTGCGCGAGTGCGCCGAACTGCCGGGCGTGAGCCTCCAGTTCCTGCCGACGCGGACTTCCTCACACGCTGGGCTCAACGGCCCCTTCACCCTCTTGGAGACCCCGGAGCACCAGCACCTTGCCTACGCAGAGGGCCAGCGCGGCAGCCAGTGGGTGTCCGACCCTGACGAGGTCTCCATCCTGGCGTGCAAATATGCGATGCTGCGCTCGCAGGCGCTGAGCCCGCTGGAGTCCAAGGACCTGCTCGACCACCTGCTGGGAGGCACACCGTGACCACGGCACTCACCTGGTTCAAGTCGAGCTACAGCGGCAGCGAAGGCGGCGAGTGCCTCGAAGTCGCCTACGCATGGCGGAAGT
Source organism: Streptomyces sp. UH6 (assembly GCF_013421635.1). Classification (NCBI taxonomy): domain Bacteria; kingdom Bacillati; phylum Actinomycetota; class Actinomycetes; order Kitasatosporales; family Streptomycetaceae; genus Streptomyces; species Streptomyces sp. UH6. The sequence continues at coordinate 1,248 of NZ_JACADT010000565.1, forward strand.
CCAGCCACAGCGGGGACGAAGGCGGCCAGTGCGTCGAGGTCGCCCCCTGCCCGCACGCCGTGCACGTGCGGGACTCGAAGAACCCCGGCGGGCCCACCTTCCGGGTCGCCCCCGCCGCCTGGGCCGCCTTCACCGCGGGGGTCGCGCCGCGGCAGTGACGCCGTTGTCGGCGCCGCCCCCTACAGTCCCGTCCCATGGCCAGCCTTCCCAACGCCCTCGCGAACCCGTCCACCACGCTCCTGCTGCCGCCCGGCCGTCTCCTCGACGCCACGACCGACGGTCCGTGGCACGAGCCGCTGCTCTGGTGCGCCGACGCCCCGGCCTCCGTCGGCGACTGGGCCTCGCTGCGGGCGACCGGCCGTGATCTCGGGCTCCTGCCGGTGCTCCTCGACGTCGGCACCCGCCAGAGCACTCCCGACGTGTGGGACCTCGACCCCGGCGGGACGTCGTACCCGGGGGACCACGACGCATTCGAGGTGCTGGACGGCTACTGGGCGGACTTCGCGGCCGTCCAGGACGACCCCGACGAGGCGGACGCCTCCCTCGACGCCTGGCAGGGCCTCGCCCCCGCCACCGCGCCCCGCGCCGACCCGGACGGCGACGCCGCCGACACCGCGGACTTCCTCGCGGAGGGCGTCCCCTGGCTGAAGGAGCTGCGCCCCGCCCTCGTGCCGGCCCGCCGCAGCGCCGACATACCGGCGGCCATCGGCTGGACCGGTCCGCTCAACCACGAGAACGACGTGGCCCGCCTCTGCGCCGTGCTGCGCTCGTGGGAGGACCGCTTCGGCGCCCGGGTCGTCGTCCTCACCTTCGACCAGCTGGTCCTCTCCGTCGCCTCGCCGCCCACCACCCCGGAGCACGCCGAGGCGGTGGCCGCCGAGCACTACGCGTTCTGTCCCGACAACATCGGCCAGGGCATCGCCCCGCTCGGCCGGTACGCCGAGGAGGCGGTGCGCAACAGTCACGTCTGGTCGTTCTGGTGGGACTGAACCCCTAGTCGGCCTTGATCGCCCCCAGCATGTCGAGCCGGGCTGCCCGCCGCGCCGGCCACAGCGCGGCCACGACGCCGATCAGCGCCGACAGCAGCAGGAACAGCACGATCCGCGCCCACGGCAGGACCAGTTCGTACGTCGACAGGCTGCTGCCCATCAGTTCGCCGGCCGCCCAGCCGAAGAACACGCCCAGACCGACGCCGAGCACCCCGCCGAACAGCGAGATCACCAGCGACTCCAGCCGGATCATCCGCGCCACGCCGCCGCGCACCATGCCCACCGCGCGGAGCATGCCGATCTCCTGGGTGCGCTCGGACACCGACATCGCCAGGGTGTTGACCACGCCCAGCACCGCCACGACCACCGCCATGGCGAGCAGCCCGTACAGCATGTTCAGCACCAGGCTGAACATCTGCCCGATCTCCTCGGAGAGCGCCTGCTTGTCCTGGACCACGATGGCCGGGTTGTCACCGAGCGCCTTCTCCAGGCGGTCCTCGTTCGCCTCGGAGGGACCGCCGTCGATCTTCACCATGACCTGGAAGTCGGAGATCCGTTCCTGGTGCGGGGCCACGGTCCCGGCGTCCACCACGATGCCGCGGAACATCTCGTTCCGCTCGTAGACCCCGGTGACGGTGAACTCCTGCTCGGTGCCGTCCTCCTGGGTGGCGGTGATGCGCGCCCCGGCCTCCCAGCCGTGCTCGGCGGCGAGCCGGTCGTCGACCATCACTCCGGCGCCGCCGACCTCGAACTTTCCGCTCAGCACGGGGAGTTCCATGACCTTGTCGAAGGCGGGACCGTTCACGGCGGTCAGGTACTGGGTCTCGTCGTCCACCTCGGCCGGCACCATCCGCAGCGGGCTGGTGGCCGACACCCCTTCCGCGTCGGCGAGCCGGCGCTCCACCTCGGGGTCGAGCCCCATGCCGTTGCCCATCGAGACCACGTAGTCCGCCTCGATCGCGGCGGTGGCCATCCGGTCGATGGACGTCTGGAGGCTGCTGGCGGCCACCGTCATGCCGGTGATCAGGGTGAGGCCGATCATCAGCGCGGAGGCGGTGGCGGCGGTGCGGCGCGGGTTGCGCACGGCGTTCTGCCGGGCGAGCCGGCCGGAGACCCCGAAGAGCCTCAGCAGCGGAGCGACGGCGGCGACGACCGGCCGGGACAGCAGCGGCGTGAGCACGAAGACGCCGAGGATCAGCAGGACCGCGCCCAGCCCCATCGGGGCCTGCGCGTCCGACCGCTCCATGGTGGTGGCGTACAGGACCACGGCGGTGCCCACCCCGGCGAGCAGCGCGCCGAGGGTGTTGCGCAGCACCAGGGACTTGACCGTCGCCGTGGCGTGCACGCTGCTCATCGCGGCCACCGGCGGGATCTTCGCGGCCCGGCGGCCCGGGAGCCACGCGGCGCCCACCGTCACCAGGACACCGACCGCGAACGCGACGGCCACCGTGGTGGGAGCGATCACCAGCGGGCCGTCCGGGAG
>NZ_JACADT010000566.1:0-3710 GCF_013421635.1 Streptomyces sp. UH6
CGTGCCCGGGCCGTACTCGGCGACCGCCCGGTCGACGATGGCGACCAGCTGCTCGTGATGGGCGCCCTTCCAGTACACGCGCCCGCACGCACCGCACTCGGCGAACACCTCGTACGTCCGCGACGTCCCCGCCTCCAGCCGGTCCGCGACGTCCGCCTTCGTCGCCCGCCGCAGCTCCCCGTTGCACGCCGTGCACCGCGTCCAGGGCCGCAGCCGCGGGGCGAACCGCCGCAGCACCTCCCGCAGCTGCTCGTCGGGCCGGGTGCTGTACACGTACGCCCCCGCCCAGATCTCGCGCCGTCGCAGCAGTCCCCGGTCCCGACTGAGCAGGACCCGCCGCTCGGCGGCCGACCGGGCGGACAGCGCCGGGTCCCCGATGTCGAGCGACTCGTACGCGACGTCGACCCCCAGCAGCCGCAGCCGCCGCGCCAGCGTCCCGAGGTGCACGTCCAGCAGGAACCGCAGCGGCACCTGCGGCGCCCCCGGCGTGACCTGAGGCGGCCGGACCGGCCGGACCTCGACGGACTCCCCCGCCGTCGGGGTGTGGGAGACCGGCACCGTCCGGCCGTCGACCACCAACTCGCCCACCTCGGTGAGCGGCACCCCCAGCGACTCCACGACATGGCCCAGCGTCGACACCCCGTCGACCGCCGCCGTCGCCTCTCCCCCGCGGACGAAGAGCCGCAGTTCCGGCGCGACCCTCACATGGATTCCCGTTGCCCCCGTGCCCGTGGCACCCGTCCTGCCGACCATGCGGCCAGAATGACACGTGCGCCCGGGCGGGCCGGAAGCATTTTCCGGCCCGCCCGGGCGCACGCGGGGAGTTCCCGGGCGTCAGGCGTGCTGGTAGGCCACCATCGAGATGCCCACGTAGTGGACGATGAAGGCCGCCAGCGTGAACGAGTGGAAGACCTCGTGGAACCCGAAGTACCGCGGCGACGGGTTCGGCTTCTTCACGCCGTAGATCACGCCGCCCACGCTGTAGAGCACGCCGCCGACGACCACGCAGACCAGCACCGCGACGCCGCCCGCCTGCATGAACTCGGGCAGGAAGAAGACCGCCGCCCAGCCCATCGCGATGTAGCAGGGCGTGTAGAGCCAGCGCGGCGCGCCGACCCAGAAGACGCGGAACAGGATGCCGGCCACCGCGGCGGCCCAGACGCCCCACAGCAGCCACTGCCCCTTGGCATCCGGCAGCAGCAGGATCGTCAGCGGCGTGTACGTGCCGGCGATGATCAGGAAGATGTTGGCGTGGTCCAGTCGGCGTAGTACGCCGTCCATTCGGGGGGACCAGTTGCCCCGGTGGTAGAGAGCACTCACGCCGAAGAGAAGGCATGCCGTGAGGGTGTAGATCCCACAGGCGATACGTCCCCGGGTGGAGTCGGCGAGAGCGGTGAGGACGAGTCCGGCGATCAAAGCTGCCGGGAACATCCCCAGGTGCAGCCATCCGCGCAGCCGGGGCTTGATCTGCTCCGGGAGAGAGGGTGCGGTCATGTCAATCATCGTACCTACGGGACCGTAAGTTACAGGTGAGTGCCCGGAGCGCGCGAACGCCCGCGACCAGGCAATTGTGCTCTCCCCCGACACCAAACGCATCAATCAGTGAGCTTGCTCACTCCGCTCAGGTGTGCGCCCCCCTGGACAGATGGGCACCCTTCCTCGAAGATCATATGAGTGAGGTCCGCTCCGAATGAGCACCCGTCATCGTCCGGGGCGGTACGAACGCACCACAAGGGCACCACCCATGTCCCGGACAACAGCAGCCGCAGCAACCCTGATGAGGAGCATTTCGTGGCGCGCGACATCGAGGCTCCGCCGACCGTCACCACCGACGCGACGGAAGAACCCCCCACCCAGCACCCCGAACTGATCTCGTGGGTCAACGAGATCGCCGAACTGACGCAGCCCGACAGGGTGGTCTGGTGCGACGGCTCGGAGGCCGAGTACGACCGGCTGTGCGAGGAGCTCGTCCGCAAGGGCACCTTCAAGAGGCTGGACCCGGTCAAGCGCCCGAACTCGTACTACGCCGCCTCCGACCCCACCGACGTCGCCCGGGTGGAGGACCGCACCTTCATCTGCGCGGAGCGCGAGGAGGACGCCGGCCCCACCAACCACTGGAAGGCCCCCGCCGAGATGCGGGAGACGTTCCAGGGCAAGGACGGCCGGGGCGGCATCTTCCGCGGTTCGATGCGCGGCCGGACGATGTACGTCGTCCCGTTCTGCATGGGCCCGCTCGGCTCCGACCTCTCCGCCATCGGCGTGGAGATCACCGACTCGGCCTACGTCGCCGTCTCGATGCGCACCATGACCCGGATGGGCCGGCCGGTCCTCGACGAGCTGGGCGCCGACGGCTTCTTCGTGAAGGCCGTCCACACCCTGGGCGCCCCGCTGGAGCCGGGCGAGCAGGACGTGCCGTGGCCGTGCAACACCACGAAGTACATCTCGCACTTCCCCGAGAGCCGGGAGATCTGGTCCTACGGCTCGGGCTACGGCGGCAACGCGCTGCTCGGCAAGAAGTGCTACGCCCTGCGCATCGCCTCCGTGATGGCGCGCGACGAGGGCTGGCTCGCCGAGCACATGCTGATCCTCAAGCTCACCCCGCCGCGCGGTGAGTCGAAGTACGTGGCCGCCGCGTTCCCGAGCGCCTGCGGCAAGACCAACCTGGCCATGCTGGAGCCGACGGTCCGCGGCTGGACGGTGGAGACCATCGGCGACGACATCGCCTGGATGCGCTTCGGCGAGGACGGCCGTCTGTACGCCATCAACCCGGAGGCCGGCTTCTTCGGCGTCGCCCCCGGCACCGGCGAGCACACCAACGCCAACGCCATGAAGACCCTCTGGGGCAACGCGGTCTTCACCAACGTCGCGCTCACCGACGACGGCGACGTGTGGTGGGAGGGCATGACCGAGGAGGCCCCCGCCCACCTCACGGACTGGAAGGGCAACGACTGGACCCCGGAGTCCGGCACGCCCGCCGCGCACCCCAACGCCCGGTTCACCGTCCCGGCCGCCCAGTGCCCGATCATCGCGCCCGAGTGGGAGGACCCCCGGGGCGTGCCGATCTCGGCCATCCTGTTCGGCGGCCGGCGCGCCAGCGCGGTGCCGCTGGTGACGGAGTCCTTCGACTGGAACCACGGCGTCTTCCTGGGCGCCAACGTCGCCAGCGAGAAGACGGCCGCCGCCGAGGGCAAGGTCGGCGAGCTGCGGCGCGACCCGTTCGCCATGCTGCCGTTCTGCGGCTACAACATGGGCGACTACATGGCCCACTGGGTCGAGGTCGGCAAGGCCGCGGGCAAGGACGGCCAGGCCAAGCTGCCGAAGATCTACTACGTCAACTGGTTCCGGAAGGACGAGTCCGGCCGCTTCGTGTGGCCCGGCTTCGGCGAGAACAGCCGGGTCCTGAAGTGGATCGTCGACCGGCTCGACGGCAAGGCGGAGGGCGTGCGGACGCCGATCGGCATCCTCCCCGCCAAGTCCTCCTTCGACACCGAGGGCCTGGACATGCCCGAGGCCGACCTCGACCTGCTCCTCAGCGTCGACAAGGACGTCTGGAAGCAGGAGGCGGCGCTGGTCCCGGACCACCTGAACACCTTCGGCGACCACACGCCGAAGGAGCTGTGGGACCAGTACGAGGCCCTGGTCGACCGCCTCGGCTGACCCCTCCCCACGCCCCGCGGCCGGCCACCCCGACGTATGCCCTGACCTGCGAC
>NZ_JACADT010000567.1:0-3707 GCF_013421635.1 Streptomyces sp. UH6
CCAGCTGCTCCTCGCGCCGGGCCAGTTCGATCTTGCTGGCCAGCTCGTTCTCGGCGATGGTCCGCTCCCGCTCCACGGCCACCGCCCGCCGCTCGTAGGTGGCCCGGTCCGCCTCCTGCTGGATCCGCTCCCGCGCCGGAGTGCGCAGCGCCCGCTCCACCTCGGGCTCGGGGCGCAGCGCCACCACCCGGACCGTGACGATCTCCAGGCCGGTCGCCGGCAGCCGCGGTTCCGCGGCCAGCCCGGCCGCGACCCGTTCCCGCACCAGTCCCACCCCGTCCGCGAGCGCCTGCTCCAGCGGGGTCCGGGCGAGCACGTCGAGCACGTGCTGCTGTGCCGACTCGGTGAGCAGCGTGGAGAGTTGCTCCAAGGGCGAGCCCCGCCAGACGCCGGTGTCCGGGTCGATGGAGAAGTCCAGCCGCTCGGCGGCGACGGCGGGGTCGCCGATCCGGTAGGTGACGGTGGCCTGGACGGTCACGTCCTGGAAGTCGGCCGTGCGGGCGTGGAAGGTCATGGCGAGTTCGCGGTCGTCCACCGGGACCTCGGAGAGCGCGGCGGTCAGCGACCGGTACCAGAAGCTGATCCCGGGCCCCTCGTGCGCGAGCTGCCCGGAACGGTGGTGCCGGATGTGCGCGGTGGGCGTGCCGCGCAGGTGGCGCATGCCGAAGCGCTTGGTGATGTCAGCCATGAGGGCCTCCCTGGCACTGGTTTTCGTCTCTCTGACGATATTGCGCCCACCTCGTTTTCGTCAACTGGACGAGAAGGGGTTGGGTCGCCGCCACCGGCGTCTCCGGCGTCGGGCGGGACCGGCCGGAGCGAGGAACGACGATGGCCGCCTCCCGGGGGAGGCGGCCATGGTCCTGTGCGGCTCAGCCGTGAGCGTCGGAGCCGTCCGTCTGCGCGGCGTCACCGTCCCTCTGTGCGCCGGAGCCGTCCGCCTGCGCGTCCGCGCCCTGCGTGCGCTCGCGCATCTTGCGGAGCAGCTCCTGCTTCTGCTCGGCGGCCGTCTGCCGGCTGTGGGAGCCTGCGGTGACGGAGGCCTTCTGGTCGGAACGGGACAGCTTCTTGCGCTGTCCGCCGACGCCGAGCATGTCGTTGCGTCGGTTGGCCATGGGAGTCCCATCGGTGAGTGGTGGGCTGGAACACGGCTGGGTCATGACGCCCACCGGTGTCGGAGCTGCCCCGGCTATTCGCAGCCTAATCGCCCACCGGTCCAGGGCCACCACGATTAACCGCTCAGCGGTCCGGGCCGTACTTCCGGCCCGCCGACGTGGAGACGCCGCCGATCAGGTTGCGCGGGACCAGCTTGGTCAGGCCCATCAGGGTCTTGTAGCGCGGGTCGGGGACGGAGAGGGTCTTGCCGCGGGAGAGGTCGGCGAGGGCCGTGGTGACGACCTTGTCGGCGTCCAGCCACATCCAGCCGGGGATGTTGTCCGTGCCCATGCCCGCCCGTTCGTGGAACTCGGTGCGCACGAAGCCGGGGCACAGGGCCATCAGGCGGACGCCGTCGGCCGCCACGTCGCGGGCCGCGCCCTGGGTGAACTGGACGACCCACGCCTTGGACGCGCCGTACGTGCCGCGGGGGACGAAGGCCGCCACCGAGGCCACGTTGATCACGCCGCCGCGCCGGCGTTCCCGCATCCCCTCGACCGCCGCGGAGGTCAGGCGCAGCACCGCCTCGCAGTGGACCTTGAGCATCCGCAGCTCGTCGGCGACCGGGACCTCCAGGTAGCGGCCCTTGTTGCCGAAGCCCGCGTTGTTGACCAACAGGTCGACGGAGTCGCGGCGGTCGGACAGGCGGGCGGCCACCGCCTCGATGCCCTCGTCGGCGGCGAGGTCCGCGGTGAGCACCTCGGCCTCGATGCCGTGCCGGTCGTGCAGTTCGGTCGCCTGCGTGCGCAGCCGCTCGGTGTCCCTGGCCACCAGCACCAGGTTGTGCCCGCGGGCGGCCAACTGCCGTGCGAAGGCGGCGCCCAGGCCGGCCGTCGAACCTGTGATCAGAGCCGTAGTCATGGGGTCAGGTTAAGCAGGCCGGGGCGCGTGGGTGAGGTGGGGCCGCAGGGTGGAACCGCGCGTCAGGACGGGCGGCCCGCGAGAAACGTGTGGACGGCCGCGCGCTCCTCCTCCGGGAGGTCGTCGCCCGCCTCCAGGAGGCGGGGCAGCAGCCCGCGCTCCAGGGTCAGGGCGCGGAAGGAGAGGGCGATCGTGATGTCGTGGTCCGGACGGCGGACGACCTCGACGGCGTCGCCGGCACGGATCTCGCCGGGGGTGACCACCCGCAGGTAGGCGCCGGGCGCCCCCTTGGCGGTGAACCGCTTCACCCACCGGGGCTCGCCCAGATGGCCCTGAAAGGTTCCGCACGGGATGCGCGGCGAGGTGACCTGGAGGACCACCTCGGGGCCGATGCGCCACCGCTCGCCGATGCGGGCGCCGGAGACGTCGAGGCCGGAGGTGGTGAGGTTCTCCCCGAAGACGCCGTTGCGCAGCGGCCGGCCGAGCTCGCGCTCCCAATCGTCCAGGTCCTCGCGGGCGAACGCGTAGACCGCCTGGTCGTCGCCGCCGTGATGGCGGGTGTGGCAGACCGCGTCACCGGTCATGCCGCTGCCTCCGGTGCCCTTGGGGCCGGGGGCGAAGACCCGGACGGGACCGTCCACCGGGCGCTTGTCGATGCCGGTGAGGCCGTCGCGCTGACTGGTGTACGGCACGACGGCGGCGGTGGCGAGGTTGAGTGAGAGCACCTTCATACCCGGCACGGTAGCGGCGTCGTCGTCAAAGCGGGAGTCGATATTCTCCTTTCCGGTACAAGCCTGACTTATGGGCTGACCTATGCTGGGAAGGGTGATCGAGGCTCGTCATCTCCGTGTCCTGCGTGCCGTGGCCGCCACCGGCTCGTTCTCCGCGGCGGCCCGTGAGCTGGGCTGCACCCAGCCGGCCGTCAGCCAGCAGATGAAGGCGCTGGAGGCCTCGGCCGGCACCCCGCTGATCGTCCGCGCCGGGCGCGGCATGCGCCTCACCCAGGCGGGTGAGGCCCTGGTGCGGCACGCCGCGGGCATCCTCGCCGGGCTGACCGCCGCGGAGGAGGAGGTCGCCGCGATCGCCGGGCTGCGCGCCGGCCGGGTCCGGCTGGTGTCCTTCCCGAGCGGCAGCTCCACACTGGTGCCGACCGCCCTGGCCGCGCTGCGCGCCGAGCACCCCGGCACCCAGGTGTCGCTGGAGGAGGCGGAGCCGCCACGTTCGGTGGAGATGCTCCGCGCGGGTGACTGCGATGTGGCGCTGGCCTTCCGGTACGGCGGCGCGGCGGGCTCCGCGGAGTCGCAGGAGTGGGACGACCTGGTGGTGCGGCCGCTGCTGAGCGACCGGCTGGTGGGGCTGGTGCCGCAGGGGCACCGGCTGGCGTCCGCCGAATCGGTCGGGATCGGGGAACTGGCCGAGGAACCCTGGATCGCGGGCTGTCCGCGGTGCCGCGGGCAGCTGGTGCAGGTGTGCGCGGAGGCAGGCTTCACGCCGCGGATCGACTTCGCGACGGACGACTACCCGGCGGTGGTCGGGCTGGTCGGCGCCGGACTCGGGGTGGCCGTGCTGCCCCGGCTGGCGGTGGAGGCGGTGCGGGGGCGGGGCGTTCGCGAGATCCGCGTGGAGCCGGCGGTGCGGCGCGAGGTGGTCGCCCTCACCCTCACCGACCTCGAACAGGTTCCCGCCGTCGCGGC
>NZ_JACADT010000568.1:0-3698 GCF_013421635.1 Streptomyces sp. UH6
GCGCCCCGACGCCGCCGACACCGTCGCCGCGCTCACCTCCCTCACCGGGCACGCGCCCGTGCTGCTGACCGGCGACAACCCCCAGGCGGCCGCGCGCCTCGCCGCCGAGGTGGGCATCGAAGACCTCAGGGCCGGACTGCTCCCGCAGCACAAGGTGGAAGCCGTCCGGGAGTTGGAGGACGCCGGCCGCAAGGTCCTGGTCGTCGGCGACGGAGTCAACGACGCTCCGGCGCTCGCGGCGGCGCACACCGGCATCGCGATGGGCCGGGCGGGCTCCGACCTCGCCCTGGAGACCGCCGACGCGGTGATCGTCCGCGACGAACTCGCCACCGTGCCCGCCGTGATCTCCCTCTCCCGCAAGGCCCGCAGGCTCGTCGTGCAGAACCTGGTCATCGCCGGGATCTTCATCACCGGCCTGGTCGTCTGGGACCTCGTGGGCCACCTGCCGCTGCCGCTCGGCGTCGCCGGCCACGAGGGCTCCACCGTCGTCGTCGCACTCAACGGGCTGCGCCTGCTGCGCGAGTCGGCCTGGAAGCGGGCCGCCGCGTGAGCCGCCGCAAGACGCCCGCCAGGGCCGCGGTGCCCGCCGCACCCCGGTGCACCGTCACAGTCTGCCGGGGATGCTGCTGTGGTACGCCGAAGATCCCCGGCGTCGACCACGCCGCGCAGCTCGCAGCCCTGAAGGCCGCGCTGGGTCCGGTCGCCCAGGTGCGGGTGGTGAACTGCCTGGACGCCTGCGAGCACGCGAACGTCGTCGTGGTGCAGCCCTCCTCGGCCGGCCGGGAGGCCGGCGGCCGTCCCGTCTGGCTCGGCCTGGTCAACGACCCCGACGCGACGGCCGACATCGCCGCGTGGGTCACGGGCGGGGGCCCCGGCATCGCCGAGGCGCCACCGGTCCTGGAGTTGTACGCGTTCGCCCCGTCCCGGCGGGTGAGGCGCGCGGTCGAGGACTGAGCGCCCCCGGCGCCGAACGCTCCCCCGGCGCAGAACACTTCCAGCGCTGTAGACCCCCCAGCACTGCATGCCTGCGCCACAACGGCACGCGCGTGGCGTCGTCATCGGCCCACGGGGTCGCCTTCGGCGCCGTCGGCGGGCGTGCGCAGAGTCGCGTGCCCGCCGTGGTGCAACGGGGTGCTCAGCCGCAGGCGGGTCACCTCCCGGCCCGAGGCGGCGTCGACGACGTGCACCTCGCCGTGGCCGCCCCGGGTGACGGCGACCCAGTCGGCCCCGGGCGAGGCAGCCACCGCCCGCCGCTCCACGCCCTCCCAGGGGGTGGCACCGCGGCCCGGGGCACCGTCCATGGCGGGAAGCGGCACGCGACGGACGGTCCCGTCGAGGCCCAGGAGGACCAGTTCGTCGCCGTCCGGGTGGATGCGGGTGAACGCGGTGTGGTGCCGGGCGAACGCGAGCCGGAAGACCAGGCCGGGACCGAGGGCGGACAGGGACGTGCGGCCCGTGGCCAGGTCGTGGCGCCAGGCGTGGTTGGTCCACTCCGGCCAGCGCAGCGGGTCCGTGGGGCCGCCCCGCAGGGTGCTCCACAGGGCGGGCCCGCGGGTGTCCAGCCGCAGGTACCAGCCGCGGGCGGGGTGCTCCCAGGGGATCACCGGCTCGGCGGTCAGGCCGCCGCCTTCCCCGCGGGCCCGGTGCACTCCCTCACCGGTGGCCGCGAACACCCGGCCCGAGGCGGGGTCGTAGGCGTCGCCGTGTCCGTCGTCCGGCAGGGGGAGCAGTGCGCCGGGCAGCTGCGGTGGACAGCCGGGAGGCGCGGCCAGGAGGTCCGCGAAGCGGTGGACGGTCAGCGCACCCGGTTCCCGGTGGCGCAGCACGACCAGCGGTTCCTGCCCACCCGTCAGGGTCACACCGGGTTCACCGGTGCGTGTGCGGACCCGGGCCGCCTCGTCGGTGGCGAGGTCCACGACCGTGAGCAGGTCCGACCACGGCTCGGTGTTCCTGCCGAGCCCGGTGGTGACGGCCAGTCGGCGGCCGGCCGGGTCGCCGGCGAGGTGTTCGGCCGGCACGGCGACCGGGACCGCGGCCTCCACGAGCCGGTCGCCGAACGGGTCCAGCACGAGCAGTTCGCCCCGGCGGTCGTCGACACAGGCCGTCCGTCCGCCCAGCAGCGCCAGGAAACCGGCGTGCTCCGACAGGTGCCGGCCCGTCAGGCGGGCGACGACTTCACCGTCCGGAACGGTCACCACGTGGACACAGCCGTCGACATGGTCGGAGACGAGGAGCACGGCGGGGGATGCGGGCACGGAGTCCTCCAAGGGAACGACAATGAAAACGATTATCATGTATGTTCAGCGTGTTCGGGACCCTGGAGAGGAAAGTGAGGGCGTCGATGCTCCGAGCACCGTCGAAATCCGTCCGTACCTGGTTCGCCTCGGTGGCGGCTGCCGCCGTGCTGGCCGGCTGCGGTTCGCCGTCGGGCGAACCCGCGGAGGGAAAGGGCGAACCAGCCGCCAGGACCGAGGTGAACGTCGAACCCATCAAGGCGGCGACGGAGTTGACCGACGTCAACGGCACGAAGGTCGCACCGGAGAGGCGGCCGGAGCGGATCGTCTGCCTGTTCGCGCTCTGCGACGACATCCTGGCCGAGCTGGGCATCGTGCCGGTCGCCACCAACAGCGCGCTGCTGGCCCATCCCGGCTTCCTCGGCGAGGACAAGGCCAAGGAGGTCGACGTGGTACCCGGCGGGTTCATCGCCCCCGAGGTGGAGGCGGTCCTGTCCCACAAGCCGGATCTCGTGATCGGGCTGGGGGACACCCACGGGAAGCTGGCCCCCGCGCTGAAGGGCGCCACCACCTTCTGGGCGATGCAGCCCGAGACCTGGCAGGACAGCGTGGGGTACCTGCGTGACGTCGCCGCGCTCACCGGCCGTACCGCCGAGGGCGAGAAGGCCGAGAGGGTCTTCCGGACCAAGCTCGCCGAGGCCGAGAAGACGCCCGGCGACAGGACGGCACTGATCATCTACGGCAGTGACGAGAACTTCGGCGTCGCCACCCCGGAGGGTGACGTGGCCGCCAGCCTGTTCCCGAAGATCGCCCAGTATCCGTGGAAGTCCCGTGGCGTCGAGGGCAGTTACAGCCTCGAGGAGATCCTCGCGCAGGGCGTCGACGTGCTGTTCGTCGAGACGATGAGCTTCGGCGACCAGGACGGCGAGCTCTCGGAGAAGCTGGCCGAGAACCCTCTCTGGAGCAAGATCCCCGCCGTCGGCAACGGCGACGTCCACGAGGTGGACCCGGAGGTGTGGGCGAAGGGGCGCGGCACGCGCTCGCTGGGGATCGTCCTCGACGAGGCCACGGCCGCACTGCGGTGAGCACGGCCCGGCCCGCAACGGCAGGCCCGGCCGACCCGGTGCGCCTCGCACGGTCCCGGTGGCGGACGCACCGTCAACCGGTCCTGCTGACAGTCCTCCTGATCGCCGCGTCGGTGTGCGCCCTGAGCGCGGGCACCCCTTACGTCCCGCCGCACCGGCTCGTCGGCGCGGCACTGGAGGGGGAGACCACGCTCGCCGGCATCGTCCTCACCGAACTCCGCCTGCCGCGGCTGGTGCTGGCGCTCGCCGCCGGGGCCTGCCTGGGCGCCGCGGGGCTGGTGCTCCAGGAGGCGCTCCGCAACCCTCTGGCGGTGCCGGAGATGCTGGGCGTCTCCTCCGGGGCCGCGCTCGGGGTGGCCGCGCCCCTGGTGCTGACCCT
>NZ_JACADT010000569.1:0-3698 GCF_013421635.1 Streptomyces sp. UH6
GGCTCGCCCTCGGTCCACGGCGTCACGCACAGGGCGGTGTACAGGTCGCCCGCGTCGGGCCCGAGCGCCGACTCCAGCGCGGTCAGCGCGATCTCCCGCTCCCGGCCCGGACCGCCGCTCTCCAGCACCCGCCGGAACTCCCGGGTCACCGAGTCCTCGGCGGAGGCCTCCTCGGCGAGCAGCCCGCCGATGCGCTCGGCCACCCGCATGGCCGACGCCAGCTGGGCCTCGGTGGGGCCGGGGTCGGACTCCAGGAGCCAGACGTACCCCTGGACGACCTCACGTGAGCGGGCCGGCAGGCAGATCCGCCCCCGCAGCACCCCTGCCTCCGGTGCCGGGGGGATGCGGACCGGGCCGGTGGCACGGGCGATGCCGAAGCCCTCGAACCAGGCCTTGACCTGCGCCGACGAGCTGCGCGCGAGGATCGTCCGGGTCCGCACCGGGTCGAGTTCCGCCTCGTCGCCGAGCCCGTCGTGCACGCCGAAGGCGATCAGTCCGAAGTCGCGGCCCTCGAGGGTGGCCGGGACGCCCAGCAGCGCGGAGATCTCGTCGACCAGTTCCTGGTAGTCGGGTTTCACGGCTCCATTCTCCCTCCTCTTCATACAGATGTCTGAGAGGAAAGCCGGTGATCCGTGACAGGTGTCGATAGGTGAAACCGAACCCGGATCCCTACCGTTCGAAGCGGCGGTCCACGCCCTCGTCACTTTCGTTTTTCCAGGAGGTCCCGTGCTGGGTCCCGTGATTCTCGCCGCCTCGCGCAGCGACAGGATGCGCCGTCTCGTCACCGCGGCACCGGGCACCAAGCAGGTCGTCGACCGGTTCATCCCCGGTGAGACGGTCGGCGACGTGCTGCCGATCGTCCGCCGGCTCACCGGCCAGGGCCTCGAGCTCACCATGGACGTGGTGGGCGAGGACATCACCACCCCCGAGCAGGCCGAGGCGGCCCGCGACGCGTACCTGGAGCTCATCGCCCACGTCGGCGAGCTGGAGCTCGGTCCCCGGGTGGAGATGTCCGTCAAGCTCTCGATGTTCGGCCAGGACCTCGAGGACGGCGTCGCGCTGTCCCGCGCCAACGTGCGCCCGGTCGTCGAGGCCGCCGCCGCGATCGGCACCACCGTCACCCTCGACGCCGAGGACCACACCACCATCGACAGGATGCTGGCCACCCACGCCTGGCTGCGCGAGGACTTCCCGCAGACCGGCTGCGTGATCCAGGCGATGCTGTTCCGCACCGAGGAGGACGCCCGCCGTCTCGCGGCGAGCGGCAGCCGGGTGCGCATCGTCAAGGGCGCCTACAAGGAGCCCGCCGAGGTGGCGTACCAGTCGAAGGCCGAGATCGACAAGGCGTACGTCCGGATCATGAAGATCCTGATGGACGGCGACGGCTACCCGATGATCGGTTCGCACGATCCGCGGATGATCTCCATCGGACAGGAGCTCGCGCGGCGCGCAGGGCGCAAGATGGACGAGTACGAGTTTCAGATGCTGTTCGGCATCCGCGGCGACGAATCGCTGCGTCTCGCCGCCGAGGGTCACCGGATGCGTGTCTACACCGCGTACGGCACCGACTGGTACGGCTACTTCATGCGCCGTCTCGCGGAGAAGCCGTCGAACCTGAAGTTCTTCCTGCGTTCGATGGTCAGCAAGGGCTGAGCCCCGCACCGCTCAACCGCACCCACCGCTCAGAGCTCTCACAAGGAGAAGGAACCCATGGACGCTGTGACCCAGGTCCCCACGCCCGTGAACGAGCCGGTGCACGGCTACGCCCCCGGCTCCGCCGAGCGCGCCCGGCTGGAGGCCAAGCTCAAGGAGCTGGCCGACAACCCGATCGAGCTCCCGATGACCATCGGCGGCGTCAAGCGCCTCGGCGGCGGCGAGGAGTTCAAGGTCGTCCAGCCGCACAACCACCAGGCCGTCCTCGGCACCGGCCGAGGCGCCACCCAGCAGGACGCCCAGGAGGCGATCGACGCCGCCCTGGCCGCCGCCCCCGCCTGGCGCGCGATGTCCTTCGACGACCGCGCCGCGATCATCCTGCGCGCCGCCGAGCTGCTGTCCGGCCCGTGGCGCGAGACGCTGGCCGCCTCCACCATGCTCGGCCAGGGCAAGACCGCCCAGCAGGCCGAGATCGACACCCCCTGCGAGCTGGTCGACTTCTGGCGCTTCAACGTGCACTACGCGCGCCAGATCCTCGCCGAGCAGCCCCCGGCCAACTCCCCGGGCGTGTGGAACCGCATGGACCACCGCCCGCTGGAGGGCTTCGTCTACGCGATCACGCCGTTCAACTTCACGGCCATCGCCGCCAACCTGCCGACCGCGCCCGCGCTGATGGGCAACGTCGTGGTGTGGAAGCCGTCCCCGACGCAGACCCACGCCGCCGTGCTGATGATGAGCCTGCTGGAGGAGGCGGGCCTGCCCAAGGGCGTCATCAACCTGGTCACCGGTGACGGCATCGCGGTCTCGGAGGTCGCGCTGAACCACCGCGACCTGGCCGGCATCCACTTCACCGGCTCGACCAAGACCTTCCAGCACCTGTGGAAGACGGTCGGCGCCAACATCGAGAACTACCGCACCTACCCGCGCCTGGTCGGCGAGACCGGCGGCAAGGACTTCGTCGTCGCCCACCCGAGCGCCGACCGCGCGATCCTGAAGACCGCGCTGACCCGCGGCGCCTTCGAGTACCAGGGCCAGAAGTGCTCCGCCACCTCCCGCGCCTACATCCCGGCCTCCATCTGGAACGACGGGTTCAAGGAGGCGTTCGCGGCCGAGGTCGACGGCATCAAGATGGGTGACGTCACCGACCTGTCGAACTTCATCGGCGCCGTGATCGACGAGCGCGCCTTCGCCAAGAACAAGGCCGCCATCGACCGCGCCAAGGCCGACGACGCCTGCACGATCGTGGCCGGCGGCACCTACGACGACTCGGTCGGCTGGTTCGTCCGCCCGACCGTCATCGAGTGCACCGACCCGGAGAACGAGGTCTTCACGACCGAGTACTTCGGCCCGATCCTCGCCGTCCACGTCTACGAGGACGACAAGTACGAGGAGATGCTGACCCAGATGGAGTCGGCCTCCGACTACGCCCTCACCGGCTCGGTCATCTCCGGCGACCGTGCCGCGGCGGCGTACACGATGGAGAAGCTCCGCTACGCGGCGGGCAACTTCTACATCAACGACAAGTCGACCGGCGCCGTGGTCGGCCAGCAGCCGTTCGGCGGCGGCCGCGCCTCCGGCACCAACGACAAGGCCGGCGCCCCGCAGAACCTGCAGCGCTGGACCCTGACCCGGGCCATCAAGGAGACCCTGGTCCCGCCGACCGAGTACGGCTACCCGCACATGGGCTGACCGCCCGCGCGCACCCGCGCACACGGCTCCGCCCCCGTTCCCTCCTCCGAGGGGCGGGGGCGGAGCCGTGTGCTGTGACGGATGAGCCGGGAGTGAACCCGTGGGTCCGATGGGGTGGTCTCCGTCTCGGATAGTAGGACGTCCGACTAACTGTGGAGACAACCAAGCCCGCCTGGCCTAGCTTGGTGGAAGCCGAACATCTCGCCCGACCCGGCGAACGGCGTTGGCGAGCCACGCCCCACGCAGGCGACCCCTGCGGCGTGCCGCTCCCCGCCCCTTCCGGCGCCTCTCGTCACTCTTCCTCCGAAGGAGCCGATGCGTCATGTCCGAGACGACCGTCGCCGCGCACCCGCACA
>NZ_JACADT010000057.1:0-13776 GCF_013421635.1 Streptomyces sp. UH6
GCTCCCGCTCGGCTCACCCGGCCCGACCGGCCGACGCGGTGCGTGCGCTCAGTGGCGGACGTCCGCCTCGGGGAGCGTCACCGGCTCCGGCAGGAGGCGGCGCATGTCGAGCAGGTGATGACGCAACTCGTGCAGGGTGTGCACGGCGAGCCACCGCAGCGTCCGTTCCTCGCGTTCGGGATAGACGTAGACCAGCCGCCGATCCCAGTCGGAAGGCGGCAAGAGATCCAGGACGTCCGCGAACATCAGTGCCGCGTCCCGTAGTTGCCGGGCCACGTCGGCCGGCCGCTGCCTCAGGTATCCGTCGTGCTCCACCCGCTCGTCGCGCCCCATGGCCTCGGCGACGGGTGTGTCGGAGCGACGCGCGGCCAGCACCCGCTCCCGCTGGACGAGCAGCACGTCGCGGACGTGACAGGCGTACTCGAGGGGTGACCACACCGCGGGGTCGGGGCGTCGCCGCAACCGCGACGGCTCGCCCGACAGCAGCTCCGCGTACGCGTCCGCGCAGTCCCTCGCCGACGCCGCGACCGTGGGAGCCAGCGCGAGGTCGTGGACGAAGCCGCACTCGGTACAAGTCGTCATGCCCACACGCTAGTACGCCCCGCCCCGCCCCGTCCCCCGCCACGGTCGCGGCACCCGGCGCTCAGCTGTAATAGGCGATCTTCTCGTCCAGAACCCCCATGGCACGGTGCAGCGCGGCCACCCGCTCCTCCAGCGCGGCCCGGCGCTCGCGGAGGAAGACGACCCGGTCCCGCGGCGAGTGGTCGGAGCGCAGGATGGCCACGAACTCCCGCAGGTCGGCGATGCCCAGTCCGGCGTCGCGGAAGCAGGTGACCAGGCCGATCCAGAAGACGTCGTCCTCGGTGTACTCCCGGCGTCCGCCGGCCGAGCGCCGGATCGGGCCGATGAGCCCCTCCCGCTCGTAGTAGCGCAGGGTGTCGATGGAGACCCCGGTGCGGTCCGCGGCCGTCGCGGGGGTGAGGGTGGTCATGGCACTCCTTGGGTGACCGCGCTGCCGCGGGCTACCGGGCGTCGGCGAAGCGCGCCAGGTGGTCGTCCTCGAGTCGCACACGGCGCGCGGCGAGTGCTTCCTCGATCTGCTCGACCCGGCTCACGCCGACGATGGGATCGATGCCCTGCCGCATCAGCCAGGCCAGGACCACCTGGTTCGGGGTCGCCGAGAGTTCGCGGGCGACGTCGTCCAGGACGGCGAGCACCCGGGTGGTCCCGGGATGATCATAGGTCGACGGGAGCGGCTTGTCCGGGCGTACGTAGGAACCCCACAGCAACGCGCTGTACGCCCACAAGGCGAGTCCCTCCGACCGCGCGAGGTCGAGGTCCTCCGCGGCGAGCAGGCGATGACCGCCCTCCGCCAGCGGGGTGAGGGGGCGCGGCTGAGCCAGCGAATGGCGCAGCTGCAGAGCCGTCCACGGTTCCACGCCCTGCTCCCGCGCCACCGCACGGGCGCGCTCGACGCGCCAGGAGGCGTGGTTCGCCGCCCCGACCCGCAGCGCCACGCCCTTGGTGACCAGCTCCCCGAAGGCGCCGACCGTCTCCTCCAGCGGCACGGTCCGGTCCTCGGCGTGGGCCCACAGGAGATCGACGTGGCCGACCCCGAGCCGCCTCAGGCTCTCCTCCACGCCGGCGCGGATCGCGCGGGCGGAGAGCCCTTCGGCGCTCTCCGGCCAGGAGTGCGGCACCAGCGGATTCTGCCGGACCTTGGTCGCGATCCGGACCGCGTCACGTGCGCCCGGCCGGGCGGCGAGCCACGAGCCGATGACGCGCTCGCTCGCGCCGCCGACGCCGCTGGGATCGTGCCAGAACGCGTAGCAGTTGGCGGTGTCGAGCCAGACACCGCCCCCCGCGACGAAGGCGTCGAGGATCGCGAAGGCCCGCTCGGGGGTGACGCGCGTACCGAAGTCCATGGTGCCCAGCACGAGGTGGGCGTTGGTGTCGTCCATGCGGTCCATGCTCGGATCTGGAGCGCGCTCCAGGTCAAGGGCGTCCGTGAAGATTCCTCGCGGGCGGACGGTGCCGGTGCTGCTTCCCGGCCGCCCCGGGACCTCACCGCGGCGAGGACGCCTGCCGTCTCGCACGCAGGGTCGCGACGGTGCGTTCGCACCAGTCGCGGTTGCCCTCCTCGAAGGCCAGACCGCGCAGGCAGGTCAGGTACGGGCCGATCCGGTCGCCGTCACGCAGGAACTCCTCCTCCGTACGGTCACCGCGCATACCGCGCAGCAGCTTGCCGAAGAGGTCGATCCTGGCGCGGGCGAAGGCGGCGCGTTCGGTGAGCTGCGCGACGAGCGCCGTGGTGTCGACGTGGTCCGCCGCCTGGACCTTGACGAGCAGGTCGTCGCGGATGAAGGACGGCTTCGCGGACGCGGCCGTGAACTCCTCCAGCTCCGCCAGGCCGGCGTCGGTCACGCGGAACAGACGCTTGGTGGGCCGGCTCTCCTGGACCACCTCCCGGCCACTCACCAGCCCGTCCCTCTCCAGGCGGGTCAGCTCGGCGTAGAGCTGCTGGGGCCGGGCGTGCCAGAAGTTCGCGACCCCCAGATCGAACGCCTTGGCCAACTGGTAGCCGCTGAGCTCCTCGTCGAGCAGCGCGGCCAGCACCGCGTGCCGAAGCGCCATCCCCACGCCTCCTCTCCCGTCCCGAATCCCGTCATACGTCCAGTCCCTGTCACCCGACGCCCGGCCTATGGTAGTCATGAAACTGACTAGTCAGTTTCATGACTATGCATCGATGGACGGACTATGGAGGCCAGCACGCCATGAACACCGCCGACCGTTTCCGGGCCGCCGTGGACCGCCGTGATCTCGCGGCGCTGGACGACCTGTTCACCGACGACATCCGCCTGTACAGCCCGGTGAAGTTCACGCCCTTCATGGGCAAGCCGATGGTCATGGGCCTCTTCGGAGTGCTGCTGCGCACCTTCGAGGACTTCCGCTACGTCGGTGACTGCGCCGGCACCGTGCTGACCGGCGCGGACGGCTCGCCCGCCGACGCGGCGGTCCTGGTCTTCCGCGCCGAGACCGAGGGCAAGGAGATCCACGGCATCGACCTCCTGCACTTCGACCAGGACGGCCGGATCAAGGAGTTCACCGTCATGGTCCGCCCGCAGTCCGCGGTCCACGCCCTCGGTGAGGCGGTCCTCGCGGGCCTGGTCGCGGACGGTCTCGCGCCGGCCTGACGTGGCACGAGGACGTTCTGTCGTCCGGGCCCGCCGGGCGAGGTGTGGCGTTCGGTGATCGTCCTGTCTACGATCCCGGGATGGCCGGAATGTCGATCGTCGTGTGCCTGCCCGGTGCGGCCGCGGGAAGCGTGGACGAGGCGGTCGCGGAGGCGATGGCACCCTTCGCGCGGGACGGCGTGGGCGCCGTGGAACGGGACGTCTGGGACTCCTTCCGGATCAGCGGCGGGTCCGCGGGCCTTCCGGTACTGGCCGGCCACCAGGACGACCCGCGGCTGATCACGGGACGTCCTCACCGGGACGGCACGCCGGAGCCCGGTCTGCCGGGCATGTGTG
This sequence comes from Streptomyces sp. UH6, assembly GCF_013421635.1. NCBI lineage: Bacteria > Bacillati > Actinomycetota > Actinomycetes > Kitasatosporales > Streptomycetaceae > Streptomyces > Streptomyces sp. UH6. The sequence continues at coordinate 3,531 of NZ_JACADT010000057.1, forward strand.
CGGGCGGGCCGAGGGGGCTGATCGATTTCGGCGATGTCCTCCGGGCGAGGGGTGCCGAGCACGCGGGTCGGGTCTGGGACCGCTGGCAGGAGGTGGCCTCCCGGCACCCGGCCGCGGACGACGAGTCGGTGTTCTTCCACCGTCACCTCGCCGCCGCGGGGACCCACGCCTCGTACGAAACGTCACAGGAGGCCGCCGCCTACCGTGCCCAGCCGGCCGTCCGCGCCTGGGCCGAGGCCGCACCGGCATGGGCGCGGCCGGACATCGCGGCCCACTTCTCCTTCGAGGAGCAGGCGGTCGGCATCGGCCGCCGCAGCCGCGAGGAGTACGTCGGGACCTGGGAGTTCAGCCTCCTGCCCGCGCGCAACGTGCTGACCACGGGCGGATGGTGGTACGAACTGGGCGAAGCGCCCCTGCACGGCGCATGCCGCGGTCCCGCCGATTGCGTCCACGAGCCGGACGTCGTCGAGGGGCACCCGGGGGTCCAGGCCCACCTCCTCGCCCTGCCCGCCGACGCACTGCTGGTCAACGTGCGCTGCCACGTCTGACCGGCCCGACCGCCCCCGCCGCGGAGGACGGGCGGCTCTCGGAACCCGCCACGACCAGCACGTCGCCCACCTCGGTCCGGTAGTACAGCACCGACCGCCCCGACCGCCGCCTTCGCACCAGTCCCGCGTCCAGCAGCACCTTGAGGTGCCGTCCCACCGAGCCCAGCGCCAGCCCGGTCACGGCCACCAGCTGTGTGGTGCTCATCGGCGTGCCCAGAAGGGCGAGGACTCCGGCGCGCCCCGGGCCGAGCAGGGCACGCAGCGCCTGAGGCGCGGGGCGGTGCTCCTCGGCCAGCAGGCCTGCGCAGGGGTACACCACGGCGTACCGGTGGGGCTCGTCCCAGGTCACCCACCCGCGCCGCGGGGTGACGGGGACGAACAGGAGCTGCGCGCCGGAGATGTCACGGGGCGGGTTGTCGTGGGCGTTGACCTGCAGCCGCCCGTCCCCCAGCCAGCGGGTGCGGGGACGCAGCCCGTCGAGCGCGGTGGCCCAGCCCCCGGAGCTCAACTCCCCGGTGCGGGCGACGACATCGGCCTCGAGCACCCTGCGGCGCCGCTCCCAGTCCGGCAGCACCGTCTCGGTCCACACCCACTCCAGCAGGGCCGCCGCGCGCTCGGCGAGGTCGTCGCGGCGCAGCGCAGGCGGGAGCGAGGCCGTGCCCAGGGCCTTGGCCAGGTCGGCGCGTGCCGTCCCGGGCGTCGCGCGGCGGACGCGGCGCAGCTCCTCCTCCACGCGGGGGACGCCGTCGCCCACCGGTGCCGGGATGAGGAAGTCGGCGATCCAGCCGTACCGGACGCCCGCCCGTACCACGGCCGTCGCCACCTCGTCCTCGGCCGACCGTCGTCGGTAGGCGGGCAGATGGGCCGTCAGCCACTCCCGCCGCACGGCCCGGGAGGGCACCGCCTCCTCCAGGTCGAGCAGGGCGGCGAACGTCTCGGCCAGGGGCGAGATGACGAACCGGCTGCGCGCCAGGGTGTCCGCGTCGAGCAGCCACAGCCCCATCGTTTCGCCTCCCCGCGAAACATTAACGCCGCCGCGGCGACGCCTCGGACACTCCCGGGCATGCGCACCTACCGGCAACTCTTCCGGAGCCCCGAGTACACGCCCTTCTTCGCCACCGGTTCGTTGTCGGTTGCCGCCTCCACGGTGTGCGGACCGGCCCGGGGCGTCCTCGTCCACTCCGCCACGGGCTCCCCCCTGCTCTCCGCCCTCGCCATGTTCGGGCCCTCGCTCGCCCAGGTCGTCGGTGCGGCGACGCTGCTGTCGGCCGCAGACCGGCTCCGCCCGCGCGCGGCCATGACCGGTCTCGCCCTGGTCTTCGCGGTGACCGCCGCCGTCCAGGCCGTACCGGGGACACCGGTGTGGGCGGTCTTCGCGGTCCTCGCGTTCGAGGGCCTGATCGGTTCGGTGGGCGGCGGCGTCCGCTTCGGTCTGCTCAACGACATCCTCGGCGCGGACGGCCACCTGCTCGGCCGTTCGGTGCTCAACATGGCCGCGGGCGTTTTGCAGATCTGCGGTTACGCCCTCGGCGGTGTTCTCGTCGTCCTGCTCTCACCACACGGCGCCCTGCTCGTGGGCGCCGCACTGTACGTCGCCGCCGCGGCCGTGACCCGCCTGGGACTCACCGACCGCCCCGCCCGTGCCACCGGGCGCCCCTCCGCCGCCGCCACCTGGCGGGCCAACGCCCGCCTGTGGTCCTTCGCACCGCGGCGCCACGTCTACCTGGCGTTGTGGGTGCCCAACGGACTCGTCGTGGGCTGCGAGTCCCTCTTCATCGCCTACGACCCGGACCACGCCGGCCTGCTCTTCGCCTGCGCCGCACTCGGCATGCTCGTCGGCGACCTGCTTGCCGGACGCATCCTCCCGCCGCACCTGCGCGGACGCCTCGGCGCTCCGCTGCGGCTGCTGCTCGCCGCCCCCTACCTTCTCTTCTTCCTGCAACCCGCACTCCTCGTCGCGGCGAGCGCGGTCGTGCTCGCCTCCGTCGGCTTCGCGGCGAGCCTCCTGCTCCAGGAACGCCTGACGCTGCTCACCCCCGACGAGCTGAGCGGCCAGGCGCTCGGCCTGCACTCCTCCGGCCTGCTCGCCCTCCAGGGCGTCGGCGCGCTGACCGCCGGCGCCCTCGCCGAACTCACCTCGCCCGCGGCCGCGATGACGGTGACGGCAGCGGCCTCCGTCGCCGTCACCCTGGCCCTCGCCCCGGGCCTGCGGGTGCCGCCGCAGGCCACCGCGACGGCGTGAGTCCCCTGCCGTGCCGTGCCGGGCCGCACCGGGGAGAACACGAGACGAGGTTCTCCGCGGGGACAAGTGCTTCGCCGAACCGGCCGGGTTGCGCCTAGGACCTGTTTCCTTGACCGTTCACAGGCCGGGGCGCTTGCGGGTGGTCTGCGGTGGTGCCGTCAGGGTTCCGCCCGAAGGCAGCCTCCAGAACGGCGGGGAGGTCTTCCTCGGGGACCGAGCTGCGCACGTCCGCCAGAACCTGGGGAAAGGCGTCATCGTCGATGACGCCCATGTGTTCCTGTCGGAGTTGGTAGATGATCTCGACGAGTTCCGGTCTCAGCCGCATCCAGGCACGGGAGGTACGGATCTCTTCATCGACCTGGTGCATGAACCAGCGCATGACCTCGTACGGGACGTCCATGTGCCCTGCGTGCGGGTTGAAGCACATCGTCGGTTCCCGTGCCGGATCCTCGTCGGGAACGATTGCGGTCACCAGCATCCGCTGCCCGGCAACGAGATCCAGTTCCAGGTACCAGGCGTCATCGGGCACGGAGTACATCGCGGTGATCGCGTAGTCGCCGTCGGGGTGTCGAAAGACCATTGCCGCATGCTGCCACGCTGGTCCGAGGAGGTGCCTCTCCCCACATGGAACTCGTGGGCTGCTGTCGCGTGCGCGAGTCGCGTGCGCGCCACATCGTCGTGGTCGCGTGGCGGGAGGAACACGCGTGACTGTCGGTGGACGGTCGCCTCGTTCCGGGCGGCCACCGCAGCGGCGGCCGTGGCGGGCTCAGGCCCTGCCCGTGCCGGGTCCGGTGCCAGGGAGCCGGGCAGCAGCGCCCGTGGGGCCTGGCCGGTGCCCCAGATCGAGCAGGAGGGGGCCGGGCACGCCGTGCTGGGTGGCGGCCAGGAGGTGGACTACCGCGGCAGGCCGGGACGGTAGCGGGCGTAGCCGGCGGCCTCGGAGCCGCACAGGGCCTCGTCCGAGGGGGACGGTTGGGTGGGGTGGGGCATCACGCATCTCCGGGGGCGTGGGGAAGTTGCCAGGTCAGGGCTCCGTTCGGGCTGGTGACCTGTTGGACGCCGGCGACATCGAAGTGGAGCTCGTACACGGCTGGTTCACCGGCAGCCCGCCAGCGGGCCGCGACGTCCTGGATCTCCGCCCAGATGCCCCGGGGCCCGCTCATCGTCACGTCCCACCGGTGGTGGCCCGCGGGGCGCACGCGCATCCACGCCCCACACTCGAGCGCGCCGATCGTCAGGTCCTCGGCGCCGAAGTGCCGCACCAGCCCAGGGTGCAGGGCGTCCAACGCCAGCCACATGCCGCGCGCCGTGTCGGCCGGCGGCGCGAGCCGGGTCCGCTGCGTCCACCCGTCGGCCGTGGCGATCGTGGCACACGGGGGACGGCGAAGGAGACGAAGATCCGATCGTATGGGCCAGTTCTGCGCCAGCCTGCGGCGCCGTCCCCGGTCCTGACGACCGGCCGGTAGCCGAGTGCGGACAGGTGCTCGTGGGCGGCCGCGGTGACGTGCGGGTCGATGTCGAGGGTGACGACGCCGGCGTCGCCGCACACGAAGCACGCCACCGCCGCGGTCACTGCGGCACCGGTCCCGACGTCCAGTACGCGCTGCCCTGGCCGCAGGTCCGGCAGTTGCAGGAGATCGGCGGTCATGCTCATCGTGCTGGACATGGCCGTCATGACGCCCCCGCGGCGCGGGGTGGCGGCGCGGCCGAGGATCGGCTCACCCTCGTGCTGGATCGCGACGCTGTCCCCGCTGTGCAGCCGCTCCAGCAACTCCTCACGGTCGGCCAGGTGGGCCCGGTCCAGTAGATCCCCATGCGGAGGAGACTCGTCCGCGGCACTGCGCCGCACGTAAGCCTGGGGCATCAGGATGTGCCGCGGCAGCGCGAGCAAGGCCTCGTGCACCGGCCCGGGGCGCAGGCTCCGCTCTCCTCGAGCCGGGCGACCATCGCCGCCCGGGCGCCTGCGGCCGCGGGTGTGTCGCCGCAGGACTGCGGCGGCAGGGAGGGCGCGGCGGACAAGGCGGCGCCACTGCGCCCGTCGCACTTTCGGCGCTCGGCGGAAACGGGCACGGCAGACGTCACCGGCACGGCAGACGTCACCGCTGTGGCGTGCGGTTCGGGCCCGCTCCCGGCGGGTGTGATCACGCTGGTCACCAGCCCATCTGGGAGTAGGTACGGCCTTCGGCGATGGCGGTCAGAGCCTTCCGGGTATAGGGGACAAGCCGCTCCGGGAGCTCGTGCGGAGGCCACCACTGCCAGGCCAGGCACTTGTCGGTCTCCAGAACCCTGGGGACTCCCTCCCAGCGGCGCGCGCGGAACACGAGCTGCATCAGCGGAAGCCCGCCCGGGGTGTCCACGACATGGACGACATGCAGCAGCTCCACGTCCGCGGGATCGATGACCAGCCCCGCTTCCTCCCGCGCCTCCCGCACCAGGCATGTGACCGCGGACTCCTGCTCGCACTTGCCTGCCAGGTAGTGCCAACTGTTCCCGGCGTACGCCGAGTCGGGGTGGCGCAGGCCCAGGAGCACCCGGCCTTCGTCGTCCTCCAGGTGGAGGTGGACGCCGATGCCGTTGAGCACGGCCCGGCTGCCCCCGTCCCGCAGGTGAGGGGTGGCGTCGGACTCGTCGCCCGGGGGGTTCTCGGCGGCGTGCCGGCGGATGAGGTCCCGCGTCGCGGGACTCAGGCGGAGCCGGTCCAGTACGTCGGGGGTGAACCACCGCAACAGGACGCCCTCGTGCAGCCGGAGCCGGTCGGGGTCGCCGGTCCACCGGCCGGTGAACACCTGGACCGGGACGCTGAGGCCGTCGACACTGGTGGCCGCCTCCACGGTGTACGGCTCAAGGTTGTCCAGGCGGAGGTCGGGGACTTCCTCGGACAGCTCCCGCACCAGCGTGACCTCGATGTTCTGGTCGTCGTGCGTGCGGCCCCCGCCGAGCAGGGCGAACGCCCCCGGCTCCCCGATGATGCCGGGCTTGTGGTCCCGCAGATGGAGCAGGTAGCGGCCCTGCCCGTCATGAATGATCGCGGACGCGTTCACCGGCTCCGGCCGGCCGTCCAGCTGGGCGCGCAGGAGCTTGGCGCGCAGTGTCTGCGAGGTGACCTGAGGCAGCGGAAGCCACTCGACACCGGACGCCTCCTCGTCCTCCACGGTGATCGCCGACGGCGTGTCGCCGGCGAGGTGGAACAGGTAGCGGAAGTCGTAGTGGGGATGGGTCGGTTCGGCCATCGCGGGGTTGGCGTCGACGTCGCGGACCTCGATGTCGGCCGGTGAGCCGAGCATCTGCCGGGTCAGGCACAGGACCCCGGGCGGGATCCCCGCCTCCTGCGCCACCTGGCGCAGGGCCGTGGCGAGAAGCGTGCGGTCCTCGAGCCCGATGTGACCGCCGGGGATGCGCATGAGGCCGTTGGCCCGGTGCCGGATGTGCAGGACCCGGCACCGGCGGTCGACGACGACGGCGCTGCACGTGATGTGGCCGGGCAGCGCCGTCCGGGCGGTCACGTCGGCGGCCTGGTCCAGGGAGGCGAGGAGTCCGGCCAAGGTGTCACGCTCGCCGGGATGGCGGCCGAGGTACGCCTTGACGGTCTTGCGGATCTGGGAGGAGCTGGGGGGCATGAGCGTCGTCTCGCCTTCGAGGTCTGGGCGGGCACCGGGGAGCGCGGCCGTGGAGGTCGCGCGGGTGGGTCAGCTCGCCGTCGTGTGGCCGGACGGCTGGTCACCGCGGGGGCCGGGAATCGTGTCGGCCGGAGGCGTGAGCCCGTACTGGGCTGCCTGGGCGGTGAACATGCCCTGATACAGGCCGCCCGCGTGGGCCATGAGTTCGTCGTGGGTGCCGTCCTCGACGACGCGCCCTTGGTCGAGGACGTAGATGTGGTCGGCGTGCATGGTGGCGGCGAGCCGGTGGGTGACGAGGACAACCGCGTGCCCTTCCTCTGCCAGCGACCACAGCCCTCGGAACGCGGCGATCTCCGCGTGAGGATCGAGAGCACTGGTGGGCTCGTCGACCAGCAGGAACGGTGCCTGCCGGTATCGGAAGCGAGCGGACCCCAGCTTCTGCCACTGTCCGCCCGAGAGCTGGACACCGCGCTCGTAGCCCTTGAACACGATGGAGTTCCAGCCGTGCGGCAGGCCCTCGATCAGGTCGAGCACGCCCGCGTCGTCTGCGGCCTCGCGGACGCGGTCCATGTCCCGGGGGCGGTCGCCGGCGCCGATGGCCACGTTCGCGGCGGCCGTCATCTCCCAGCGCGGGAAGTCCTGCGCCAGCAGCCCGACGGCGGCGAAGACCTGGGCACGGGTGGCCTCGCGAACCTCGACCCGCTCACCCAATTCTCCTACCCACCACACGTGCCCCTCGGAGGGCAGCAGCAGCCCGGCCAGGACTTTCGTGAGCGTGGTCTTCCCCGACCCGTTCGCCCCCACCAGGGCCGTCACCTTCCCCCGGGGCACCGTCACACTCACACCCTGCAGGGACGGGTCGGCGGCGCCGGGGTAGGTGAACGACACCTCCTCCGTCCGCACCTCCACAGCAGGCGTGGGCAGCGGCGTCCCGGCGGTCGGGATGGCGTTCTCGCCCGCCACCTTGATGGCGTCCTCGGTGTCGGTGAGGAACAGCAACTCCTCGTAGAGCCGGTTGACCTGCTGCACCAGCGACGTGAGCCGCGCCGTCGATGTACGGATGGCGATCACCGCGGTCCCGCCGACGGCGAGCGGCAGACCACCGGAAGCCAGCAGCCACCACAGCACCCCGTAGCAGGCCAGCGACGCCAGCCCCGCGAAGCCGCCGGCGACCAGTTCCGTGGAAGCCTGCGCCCGGGCAAGGCACCGCTGTTCCGCCTCCGTCTGCCGCGACATCTCCTCGTAGCTGGACAGCAGCTTCGTCCCGGCGGCGTGCACGCGGATCTCCCCGGAGGCGTGCGGGCGGGTCAGGTACGCCAGCAGGGAGGCGATCGCCCGCCGGTGATCGACCCAGTGCAGGCGGGAGACGTACTCCCGCCGCGCGGAGCGCACTGCACCCCATCCCTTGGGCAGGGCTACGGCCAGCAGCATCGGAAGCAGCGCCCAGTGCAGCGACGCCAGCACGATGGCGGCCGCCACCATGCCGATCACCACGCCGCCCACGCCCACCGACAGCCGCAGCATGCTGCGGGCCGAGTCCGTACCGAACTTCCCCGCCTCCAAGACCCGCTGCACCTCCGGCCGCTCGGTCGCCTCCACCTCGACGTGGGTGACGGCCGCGTAGTACCGGGCGGAGACCGCCCGCTCCACCTGCGGCTCCAGCCGACCCGACATCGCCGTCGACCACGCCGACAGCGCCGCCGCCGCCACGGCTGCCGCGGCCAGCACCACCAGCGACGGAAGCGCCTCATGCAGCTTGCCCCCGGTCGGACCGTCGGCGAACAACTCGGCCAGGACGCCGTTGACCGCCACCAACCCCCAGCCCGCCGTCGCGCCCTGCCCGAGCTGCGCCACCACCACCCCGGCCAGCGCACGCCGGTCCGTCTCCCATCCGGTGCGCAGCACCATGCCCACCATGCGGGGCAGCGCCGCCGCCATGTGCCCGAAGCCCAGCCGGGTCAGTGGTCCTTCGTGGCGGACGCAGGACTCGTCGTGGCGCAGGCGGCCGCCGTACAGCTCCCGCTCGGCGTCCGAGATGCCGGTCGCATCCTGCCCGGCACCTTTCGGTGGAGTCGCGGTCTCGTCGCCGTCTCGTTTGACTTGCGGCAAGGTGTTCCCTCCCGAAGGCGTGGTGGTGGCGTCAGCGTGCTCAACGAGGCAGACCCGATTTCGAGCACGTGTTCTTTCGGACGGCTTTCGCGCACCGGGATTCCGCGGTTGTGTGAAGGTGCGCAGTGCACCGACCCTTGCCGCGCAAGAGCGCGCGGGCGAAGGCAGGTTGGCCGAAACACCGACGGTTCCCCCCTCGTAGGTCAGGACGTCTCGGGCGGCGTACGCGTCGAGTGCGGCCACCTCGGCCACGGCGCCATGGATCCCTCCGGCTTCCGCTCGGTCGGCCCGGCACACGCGCTGCGAGCCGTTGGCCAGTCGTGCGCCGACCACGCCGCCTACCAGCAGGAATGGCGTCCATAGCCTTTCAAGGAGACAACCTCTAGGCTGTGCCCGCAGTCGTGACCATCGGAGGGGGACATCGGTGAGTGGGAGACGCATCGCGCACGGCGCCGGCGGGCAGCGGGCCGGTCACGCGGGGGACGCCCGCGCATGAACGAGGCACCTTCACGGTCCGACGGGCCGTCCGTCCGCATTGGCTTCCTCGCCCCGCTGAGCAGCCCCGGCTGGACGGAGGCGGGCCGGCACCTGCTCGCCGGAGCCGAGCTGGCCGCCCGGGAGATCAACGACGCCGGAGGGGTCGCCGGGCGGCCCGTCGAGCTGCTCGTCAGGGACACCGCGGCGGATCCGCACACGGCGACGGCGGCCGTGGACGAACTGGCCCGCCTCGGCGTGGCCGCGCTGGCGGGGGAGTACCACAGCGTGGTCGCCCGCGCCGCGGCCGCCAGGGCCGACGCCCTCCAACTGCCGTTCCTCTGCTCGTCGGCGGTCCTCGACGCGCTGACCGAGCAGCCGACGCCATGGGTCGCACGCATCGCCCCGGCGCAGTCCCACGGCTGGCGGACCTACGCCGGCTTCCTCCTCGGCGCGGGGCACACCCGCATCGCCGTCGCGACGCAGCCGAGCGTCTACTGGGCGTCCGGGACCGGCATCCTGCGGGACTGCCTCACGCCGCACGGCGGCACCGTCGTCGAGCTCGACACCGGTGCGCACACGCCCGCCGAGCTGTGCGACCAGCTCGTCGCGCACCGCGTCACCGCGCTCCTCCTGCTGGCCGGTCACCCGGAGCCGGCCGTCTCCGTCGTCCGGGCCGTCCGCCGCGACCCGCGCCTCGCCGGACTCCTGCTCGGCGCCCCCGCCGGACAACCGGAGTTCGCCGAATGGGGGGCGCTGCTCGGGACCGAGGGCTCCGGCATCCCGTTCCTGCGCTATCTGCCGGAGCGCCTCGGCCCGCTGGGCGCACGCGTCGACACGGCCCTCCGCGGACAGCTGGCCGAAGCTCCGTCCTTCGTCGCCTTCGAGGGCTACGACACGATCGTCGCCCTCGCCGAACTGCTGCGCGCGTACGGCGCGGAACACGGGGCGGACCAGGCGGCACCCTGGGAGCGCGTCACGGTGGACGGCACCCGCGGACGGATCCGGTTCTCCCGCACGCCCGGCATCGGCGTGTGGCAGTGGACCTGGCCCCCGGTGCAGGTGGTGGACCGGGACCCGGCCGGAGCCGACCGCTTCCGGGTCCTCCACGTCGGCTGAACGCAGCGCGGCGCGCGCCCGCGGTGACCGTGGAGCAGGCCCGCGTACGTGCCATGTACCAGCTGCTCGACGAGCAGAGGGCGGACGTGCGGGGCCGGCTCACGGACGTGCTGAGGTCGTCGGCCGACGGCGCGGGC
>NZ_JACADT010000570.1:0-3687 GCF_013421635.1 Streptomyces sp. UH6
GGCCCCATGCCGGTCACCGTACGGCCGGTCCTGCCTCCCGTACGGCGGTCCCGTCCGCCCCTGCCCGGGCCGCGGCCACGGCCCACACCCCGTCCGTCATCACCCGGCGTCCCCGCATCTCGTGCTCCCCGTTGCGGGCCTCGACCGACCGCGGCCGCACCCGGATCCACACGTGTTCGCGGCCCTCCTTCCGCGGGTCCCAGCCCGTCTTCGCCACGAACGCCTCCGCCGCCGCCGCGGGGACCTCCGCGCAGGTGAGGACCTCGGCGTCGCCGTCCACCAGGACCACGTCGAGCGTGTCGCCCAGCGCCAGACGGACACGGCGGACGGCCCGCAGGTTGCGGGCGGTCGGCGTGGCCGGACGGGTGGCGAGCCAGAGGGCGTCGTCGTGCCGGACGAACCAGAGCGGCACCAGGTACGGCGTCCCCCCGGCGTCCGCGGACGCCACCCAGACGTCCGTCTCGTGGGTGAGGCGGGCGAGGACGTCACGGGTGCGCTGTTCCATGCCGCGGGGCGGCCGACCGGTCTGCATGCCCGCACGCTAGCCGCCGGGCCGCACCGGCCGCCTCCGCCCCGAGTCCCTGACCGGCTCGGCCGACGGGCTGAGGACCGGACCACCGGACGCCCCGATTGTCGCTTATCGGATATATTGACCATCGACTTCGCCCGGCGAAAGCGGTTGAGCATGACGTCACTGCAACAGAAGCCCGAGACATCGACGGCGGCCGCCGACGAACCCGTCCCGCTCCTGTCACCGGTCAACTCGCACAACGAGTGGGATCCGCTCGAGGAGATCGTCGTCGGCCGCCTCGACGGGGCGACCATCCCCACCCGTCACCCGGTGGTGTCCTGCAACATCCCGCCCTGGGCGGCCCGCCTCCAGGGCCTGGTGGCGGGCGTCCGCTACCCGCGGGCACTGGTCGAACGGGCACAGGAGGAACTCGACGGGTTCGTCACCCTGCTGGAGTCCCTGGGCATCACGGTCCGACGCCCGGAGGCCGCCGAGCACCGGAAGCGCTTCGCCACCCCCGACTGGGCGTCGCGCGGCTTCTGCAACACCTGCCCTCGCGACAGCATGCTGGTGATCGGCGACGAGATCATCGAGACGCCGATGGCCTGGCCCTGCCGCTACTTCGAGACGCACACCTACCGCCCGGTCCTCAAGGACTACTTCCGGCGCGGCGCCCGCTGGACCGCGGCCCCCCGCCCCCAGCTCACCGACGAGCTCTACGACCGCGAGTTCCGCATCCCGCGGCCCGGCGAGCCGATGCGGTACATCCTCACCGAGTTCGAGCCGGTCTTCGACGCCGCCGACTTCGTCCGCGCGGGGCGGGACCTGTTCGTGACCCGCAGCAACGTCACCAACCTCAGCGGCATCGAGTGGCTCCGCCGCCACCTCGGACCCCGGTACCGGATCCACGAGATCGAGAGCCGCTGCCGGGCCCCCATGCACATCGACACCACCTTCATGGTGCTGGCCCCGGGGAAGGCTCTGGTCAACCCCGAGTACATCGACGTCGACCGGCTGCCGGAGGTGCTGCGGTCCTGGGACATCCTGGTCGCCCCCGAGCCCGACCCGATCCGCGACCCGCTGCTCAAGCTCACCTCGCTGTGCGGCAGATGGCTCAGCCTCAACGTCCTGATGCTGGACGAGAAGCGGGTGGTCGCCGAACGCCACCACACCGGCATGCTGCGCGCCCTGGAGAGATGGGGCTTCGAGCCGGTCCCCTGCGACCTGCTCCACTACGCGCCGTTCGGCGGCTCCTTCCACTGCGCGACGCTGGACATCCGCCGCCGGGGGGCCCTGCAGTCGTACTTCTGAGACCGTGACGCGAGACGGTGAGGCTCCCCCCGCCCGGTGAGGCGGGGGGAGCCTCGCCGCGCGTGCGGCCCGCATGCGGCCGGCCACCGCGACGACCTGCGCTTCGTTCAGTCCGCTGAACTCCCGTCGGGTACGCGAACGTCGAGCACACCAAACCCGCCCTGCGCAGCGTATTGACGGTCCATCACGGCACTTCTACTGTGACGGCACCCATTCAGGGATCTGTCAGCAATTCATGTCCATGAACGCGAGGAGCCGAGATGGCCGCACTGGACTGGGTGGTGCTGGGCGCGTACTTCTTCGTAATGGTCGGCATCGGCCTGTGGTCGAGGAAGCGCATCCACACCATCGCCGACTTCTTCACGGCCCGTGGCCGCATACCGTGGTGGCTCTCCGGCATCTCGCACCACATGTCCGGGTACAGCGCGATCATGTTCGTCACCTTCGCCGCGGTGGCGTACGACCACGGGGTCACCGTCTACTTCTGGTGGCCGCTCACCATCGGCGTGGGCATCGGCATCGGCGCCTTCGTCTTCGCCGCGCGCTGGAACCGGCTGCGGGCCAAGCACGGCGTCAACTCGCCGCTCGCCTACCTCGCCGTCCGCTACAACCTGCCCACCCAGCAGGTGCTCGCCTACAGCGGCGCCGCGCTGAAGGTCGTCGACATCGCCGCGAAGTGGGTCGCCATCGCCCTGCTGCTCCAGGGGTTCGCGGACATCCCGCTCGTCTGGGGCATCACGCTGACGGGCGTCTGCACCATGTTCTACATGGCCTTCGGCGGGCTGTGGGCCGACGTCCTCACCGACTTCGGGCAGTTCGTCATCCAGGGCGTGGCCGGCTTCGCGATGCTCTTCGCGCTCTTCGCCCACCTGGACGGCGTGGCCACCCTGTGGACCATGTGGGGCGACCTGCCGGAGAGTCACGGCGACCCGGTCACCGGGCCGGTCACCTCCGGCCTGATCATGGCGTTCCTCCTGGTGAAGACCTTCGAGTACAACGGCGGCATGTGGAACCTGGCGCAGCGCTACATGGCCGCCCCGTCCGGCTCCCGGGCCAAGCGGTCGGCCCTGCTCTCCAGCTTCCTGTGGATCGTGTGGCCGTTCATCCTCTTCATCCCGATGATCGCCGCCCCGCTCGTCGTGCCCGGCGTCGAGAACGGCGAGCAGTCGTACATCATGCTGGCCCAGGAGCTGCTGCCCGCGGGCATCATCGGACTGCTGCTCGCCGGGTTCTTCTCGCACACGATGGCCATGGTGGCCTCCGACTCCAACGTCATCACGGCCGTCATCACCCGTGACCTCGCCCCGGTGCTGTTCCCGCGGGTCCGGCGCCTCACCCAGGCCGGGCAGCTGACGTTCGCCCGGATCACCACGGTCGCGTTCGTCACGGTCAGCATGACCTTCGCGCTCTTCGCCGACCCGGACGGCTTCATCATGACGGTGGTGGTCAGCATCGTCGCCGCGACCATGGGCCCGATCTCCATCCCGCTGATGCTCGGGCTGCTCCCCTGGTTCCGGCGCCACGGCCCGCTCGCCGCGATCACCTCCTGGGCGGGCGGCCTGTCGGTGTGGGCGTACCTGTACTGGGGCGTGGAGGACGCCACGCAGACCATGAACGTGGGGCTGCCGGTGCTGACCTCGCTGACCCTGTACGTGGTCGTCGGATTCCTGCGGCCCGAGCGCAGCACGGCGCGCGACACCTTGATCGACTCCCTCGACAGCGACCCGTCGGACGCCGAACGCGCGGCGCTGGAGGCGAGGTTCGAAGGCGACCTGCCCGGCTCGGACGGTGACGCCGTCGCGGAGACGGTCGTCACCCGCTGAGCCCGAGGGCCCTGCGGCCGCACGGCGCCGTCCGTCCCCCAC